>JAHCIE010000349.1 GCA_026129385.1 Anaerolineae bacterium | reverse complement strand
TGCAGGCCCTGAAAGGCCTGGCCGGGCCGGAGGTCCGCGACGGCGACCGGGTCCTCATCTACTACTCCGGCCACGGGGACGAGAAGCTCTTCCAGGGTAGCGACGTCTATCACGAGTCCCTCGTTCCCCACGACGGCGTCGACATTCAACGCCTATACGACATCGAGATCAACAGTCTCATCAACGCCATCGCGGCGCGCACCGATGACCTGACCGTCGTCCTGGACTGCTGCCACTCGGCGGGCGCAAGCAAGGACCTGACCGACATCGAGGCGCAGGGGGCGGATCGCTTCCTCGGCGGTGACGACGCGCCCGATGCGCCGCCCGACATCTCCGCCCTGGGCCTGTCCGACGGTGGGGCGGGCGGGATGCTCCACGGCCTGGACCCCAACTACGTCGTTCTCGCCGCCTGCCAGCCCTACGAAAAGGCGGGCGAGGGCGTCGTCCCCGGCGAGCTAAAAGCCCACGGCCTCTTCACCTCCAGCCTGGTGAGCCTATTGCGCGGGCGCGATGCGACGGAACGCGGCGACCTACGCTGGGCCGACATCTGGCCCGACCTGCTGGATCGCGTCACACGGCGCGCCTCCCAACTGGGCCGTCGCCCCCAGCACCCGTCCCTCATCGGCCGTAGCGAGCGCCATATCTTCGGCGGCCCCTGGGAGAAGCAGGACCCCGGCTACAGCGTTTCCCTGAGCGTCAGCGGTGTGTATACAGTCGGCGCGGGTACACTGATGGGCGTCACCCACGGCGCAGAGATCGCTGTCTACGGCGCGACCCCGGCGCTCTTCCCACTCCTCGGCTCGCCCGAAGACCAGCCCCTGGGGCGATTACGGGTCGTGGCAGCGGAGCGGTCGCGCGCCACGGCCGCGCCGGTGGGCCTGCCGTTCCAGGTTCCGCCCGGCGCCCGGGGCCGCCTGGTTCGCGCGGGCGAGGGCGAACGCCTCAAGGTGCGCCTTGTACCGCAGGAGAACGACCTGGCCCGCTTCCTGAGCGAGTCGCCCCTGCTCGAGATGCTGGCCGAGAACGCGCCCGACGCCGAGGTGGAGGTAGTCATGGAAGCGGGCGGCGCCTGGCGCATCGGCAACGACGTCCGGTCGCGGCTGGCGGTGGTGCCGGTCGGCGAGGTCGCCGCGCTGCGGGGCGGTCTCGAAGCCTATTACCGCTATAACGCGGCGCTGCGCCTGGCGCGCACCAGTAATGACCCCCAGCTGGCCGGGGCCTTATCCCTGCGCCTGCTCGACTGTAACGATGCCGAGGCGTTGGCTGCCCTCACCGACGCCCAACTGGCCGACCCGCCCCTGGCCGAGGTCCAGCGCGACACCGATGCGGTCTACGCTGTCCCGTCGGGCGCGCGCTTCTGCCTGCGGGTGGCCAATGCCTCGACCGCCACCCTGCACGTGACCGTGCTGAATTGCAGCGTCGGCGGCCTGGTGGAGATGCTAGGGACGACCAGCCTGCGCCCCGGCGTGTCGGATGTCGTGTGGCAGGCGGGTCAGTTCCGACGCGGCTTTCGCGCCAACCCCGACCGGCTGCCGGGCGTTCCCAGGGCTGTGCCCGCCGCCGATAGCGTCGTCGACCGCCTCATGGCCATCGGGACGACGCGCCCCGACGCGGACCTGAGCTATCTGGCGGTCGGCAAGACAATTCAGCAGCTGGTGGACGAGCTTCTCGGCGGCAGGGGTGTGCTCGATGAGCCAGAACCGGCGGCGAGCGGGCCGTCCGAGCTGTGGACGGCCACCATCGCGCCGCTACGAATTCGGCGCGGAGGCTAACCCAGTGACGACAAGAGGGGCCACCTACGCCGGGATGACGAACCAGGACGTCATCAACGCCTTTTTTGCCGTTGATGAGGCGCTGCTGCCCCGCGCCTTCGCGGACTGGGTGAGCGAGCTGGTCGGCGCAAAGGGCGAGCGACGCGCTCAACCCTACACCGGGCCGCGCCTGGAGGCTGTGTTGGGCGCGGATGGGGCGCGAGTCGTCGCGGCGTGGCGGCCAGCCAGGCTGGCGGGGCGCGGCGCGTGGATCAAGACACTGGACGGCTTGCCCACGAGTGGGGCCGGGGGGACCCCCATCGATGCCCTTCTCGCCGACGCCGCGACTGCCCGCCTGTCGTTTCTCATCGCCAAGCTCGGCCACGAGACCGCCGTCGTCAATGATCCGTCGACGCTGCGCGAGCTGGGCGTCCGCCTGCGGCGCGACCTCCAGGCCCCCCTGTGGGGCTACCACTTCGTCACCGGCTCGCGGGCAGACGATGGCCCCGCGTCGGAGCCGCGCCAGGCCGCCCTCGCCGCCGAGTGGGTCTACGCCTGCGGCGTGCAAGGGATGGCCGTGTGGGTCAGTGACCTGGAGGACGGCGGCTGGGATGAGCCGTGGACGCCGGAGGCTGCGACTCGGGAGAAGCGCGCGGCCGCCTACGTGCGAGCGTTGCGCGCCGCGCTCGGCGACCGTTTCCCGCTGGCCCTATGCGCGCCCGCCGTCGCCGACCGCCACGCCGGTATCCCCTACGCCGCCTTCCTGAACGGCATGGCCTACGCCCTGCCCCGCGTCTACGGCTACGACCTCAGCCCCGCCGGCGAGATGGCCGCCGCTCAGGCCTGGCCGGCCGCCGCACCCTTGCCCACGCTGCCGGTTCTACGCGCCTTCGGCGGCGCGGACTTCGATGCCGGTAGTCTCGCGTCTCTCGTGGCGGCGGCCGAGGCAGCGGCTGGGCATGGCTACAGCTTCTTCGAGTGGCGACTGGCGGTTGATGACGGCCTGTGGCCCGCCCTTGTCGGTCGGCTGCCGGGGGTAGCCTACCGCGACGGGGCATATCTCTATCTGGACGGCCAGACCTTCAACTTCATCGGCGTCAACCTGCGCGAGCTGGTCCACTACGGCAACCACGACATCGGGTTGCTTCAATTGACGAAGGAGAAGCACATCGGCGAGCAGTTGGACGCCGCGCGCCAGTTGGGCGGGCAGGTCGCCCGTGTCTTCCTGTTCCACGCGAGCTATGACCCGCAGCGACCGTCGGCCCTGGCCGAGGCGGAGAGCTTCCTGGCCGCCCACGGCACGCCGCCAGGGGCGCAACCAGCCGACCCAGCCGAACGGCTCCTGGCCTCCCTCATCGCGCGGCTAGAGAACGTCCTGACCATTGCCTGCGGTCCCCGCGACGCCCTGCGCCCAGACCCTGTCCGCCTCCTGGTGGTCTTCACCGACTTCAATGACTCGTCCGGCTTCTTTCCTAGCGGCGACCGCCCCTTCTTCCGCGACGGCTACCTCCACGATCCTGCCTGGTACGACGGCGGCTGGCAGGCGCACTACTGGCCCCTGGTGGAGCGCGTCGTCCGCCATTTTCGGGGCGACCCGCGCATCTTCGGCTGGGAGATCGGCAACGAGTTGAAGCTGCCCGACGACCCGGCCTTGTTCACCCGCTTTGCCCATACCGTCGCCCGCCGCCTCAAGCAGCTCGATCCGTTCCACCTGGTCGGCCCCGGCATCATCAGCGCTGCCCATTGCGCCTTCAGCGACGACCAGGCGGCGGCCTTCTACGCCCACCCCGCCCTCGACTTCGCCACCCTGCACCTGGCGGGCGACGACTTCCCGCCCGTTGCGGGGCCGGTCGTGTCAGGCGTCGACGCGGTCGAGGCGCGACGGCGGCAGTACATCCAGCGCGACGGCGGCATCGCCCAGTCGGTGGGCAAGCCATTCATCATCGAGGAGGCCGGCTACCGCGACCAACGCGAGGCGAACCTCCTCTCCCTGCTACGCTACGCTACCGGCCTGGGCGCGGTGGGCTTCATGCCGTGGGGCTTCTCAGCGGTGGGCGATCTGGACATCCGGGTGGGTGACTTGATGTGGGGCCTGGACAACTTCAACCCTCAGGAGGGCGCGCGCTTCCAGGCCATCGCGGCTGACTTTCGCGCCTTTGCCGCCACGGGCTTCGCCACTCGTTCCGTGTAGAGATAGGGGGCGCTTCAGGTATGATCACCGTCCAGCCAGGCGACACCCTCGGGCGCATCGCCTTCGAGAATGACACGACGGTCGAGGCCCTCATTCAGGCGAACGTCGACCGCTACCCCTCGCTACGCGACCAGCCGGACGCGCTCGAAGTGGGCTGGCTGCTGAGCGTGCCTGCCGACTTTGATCCGGGCGCTTCGGGTGCGGCCCGGCCGCGCTATAGCGGGCTGCGGTTCGGCCT
>JAHCIE010000348.1 GCA_026129385.1 Anaerolineae bacterium | reverse complement strand
CACCTTCGCCACCTTCGCCACCTTCGCCACCTTCGCTGCCATCGTCACTGCCTGCCGCCTCGGTATGGACGACGTGGGCATTGCCCGCGTCCACCTTCACATCCTTGCCATTGCTCAACTCTACCGCGTAGACCAGGCAGCCGTTCTCGTTATCGAGTTCGACCTTGGTGGCCGTCGTGCCGGGGTTGGCGGCCAGCGCCGCAGCCCTGGCCTGGTCGGTCGTGATCGTGGCTAGCCCTGCCAGGTTGTTCTGGTCCTCTGGCACATGGATGCTGCATGTGTAGGTTGGGGTCTGGTCGTTTGGCCCATCCAGATCACCTTCGTTGGGCGTGGGTCCCTGGGCGAAGGCCACCAGCCCGGTACTCAAGAGGCCGACTACCAGCAGGGTCAGCCCAGTCATTAGCATCAGCTTCTTCCGCATGTTTCATCTCCTTGAAGGGTATGGACTACGTACCTCGGACACGGTACGACACTCATCAGTCTAGCGCCTGGCGATGAGAAACCGGTGAAGGCACGATGAGATTGCCGCCCCAACAACGCCATCGGGACCAGAGGCATCCCCCTGGTCCCGATGGCTTACCTGCGCCTCGCTATTCAGTTGTCGGCCGCCCCGACTCTCATCCCCGCGCCCCGGGGAGGCGGACGGTGAAGGTTGTGCCATGCTGTGGCGCACTCTGTACTTCCATCACGCCGCCGTGGGCCTCAACGATCCAACGCCCGATAGCTAAACCCAGCCCCAGCCCACCCGCTGCCCGCGAGCGCGCCTCATCGGCGCGGTAGAAGCGCTCGAAGATATGGGGGAGGTGCTCGGGCGGAATGCCTGGGCCGCTGTCGCTGACCTCGATAACCAGCATGGGCGGGCCAACGCCAGGGACGCTGAGCGCTTGAGGCGCTGGGGGCCGCACCGGCTGGGGGAGGGCGGGTCGGCGGTGCGGCGGTGCGGCCAGCCCGTCCCCCTCCCGTGCGAGCGTCATCACGGCCCGGACGCTGACCGTCCCGCCCGGGGGTGTGTACTTAATTGCGTTGTCTAGCAGGTTCAGAAACAGTTGGATCAGCTTGTCCGCATCGCCATGCATGGGTAGGGCATCTGGAACCTGGCAAGTGAGCGTCTGCCCCTTCGCCTCCGCCAGGGGGCGCATCTGCTCCACGATGGCTTGTAGCAGGCTGGCCATATCTAGCGGTTCCGAGTTCACGAGCGGATGACTAGTGTCAGCCCGCGCCAGGAACAGCAAATCCTCCACCAGTCTGATCAGGCGGTCCACTTCCTCTTCCAGGTCAGCCAAGACCTGTTGGTACTCGGCGACGCTCCGCGTGCGGTTCAGCGTGACGTCAATATCCCCTTTCATGACGGTGAGCGGCGTGCGCATCTCATGCGAGGCGTCCGCGGTGAACTGGCGCTGGCGGCGAAATGCGTTGTCCAGGCGCGCCAACATGTCGTCGAAGGTGCCCGCCAGCCGCCCTACCTCGTCGTCAGGCAGCGAAAGGTTGAGACGATGGCCTAAGTCCTCCGCGCTGATGCGTTGCGCAGCCCGTGTAATATCGTCGATGGGGGCTAATGCGCGGCCAGCCAGAAACAGTCCGCCCAAGCTGGCAAGCGCCAGAGTTACCGGTACGGCCAGAGCGAGAACGAGCAGGAGGCTATGTAACGTTGTCTGAACAGTCTCCAGGGATTGCCCAATCTGAACGAGGCCATAGACGCGACCGTTCTCCTCATACGGGACACTATACACGCGTACTGACGCGGCCTCGCCGGGCGCATCCACCGTCATGAACGTCGGCGGGACCTGCAAAGTCTCGGTTACCACAGGTGGCAGGAAGCGCAAGTCGCGGAACGGGCCGCTGCTATCTACGACCCGGCCATGGGCGTCGACAATTCGCACCAACAAGCCGCGTTCAGCCAGGGTAGCCGTCTCATCCTCACCCTGGTTCGTCTCCAGGCTGAGTTGGCCGTTATCAACGTTAATCGTGCCGAGGAACTGCCCAGCCATCAAGCGCAATCCGTCATCTACCTGTTGGTACAGGCCGCGCGCCAGCGCCAGATACAATCCACTGCTGAACACAATGAGGGTCAGAGCCAGTAGAAGCATGTACCATAGCGTCAAGCGGACCCGGACGGACTTACGCCATTGTGTCATCGCAGGTTCCCGACAATCGGTAGCCGACGCCACGAATCGTATGGATCAGCGGCGGCGTGAAGCCATAGTCCAGTTTGCGCCGCAGGTAGCGGATGTAGACATCCACAATGTTGGACTGGCTGTAGAAGTCATAGTTCCAGACGTGCTCGCCAATGACCGTGCGACTCAATATCTGGTTCGGATGACGCATCAGAAATTCCAGCAAGCTATACTCGTTGGGGGTTAGCTCGATTGACCGCCCAGCGCGTGTGACCCGATGGTTGACCGTATCCAGTTGCAGGTCAGCCACTTGAAGAACCGGGCCGTGCACTTCTGGCGGGCGGCGCGCCAGAGCGCGGAGCCGGGCGACCAGTTCCCGAAAGGCGAACGGCTTCACCAGATAATCGTCCGCCCCGCTATCCAGGCCGGTGACGCGGTCGTCCACCGTATCCTTGGCGGTCAACATCAGAATAGGTGCGCGAATGCCGCGCTGTCGCAACTCGCGACAGACGCTGATGCCATTCCGTTTAGGCAGCAAGATATCCAGGACAATCAGGTCGTACTCAGCCATGCTCGCCCAATCTAGAGCTTCCTCGCCATCAAAGGCCAGATCGACCGCATAGTGCTCTTCTTGCAGGCCTTTCTGAATGAAGCTTGCGATCTTCGGCTCGTCTTCGACCACCAGGACGCGCATTCGATTCCCTTTCTCAGCGATTGCCACACAGAGTGTAGCAGACGCTCATGAGAATTCGATGAAGGAGCGGGGCCTGATGATGAAGCCCCGGCGTGCGCCCTGGGCTAGAGCCGCAGGGCTAGACGCGCCAGGCCCGGTTGGAGCCAGGGCTGCGTTCGGCCATTCAGTCTGTATCGAAGCGGGCCTGGCCCCCGTGTTATCACGCCTGAGCGCGCGGTGGCGCGACTTTGGAAGAACCCAGCCGTGGGCCGATGGTGTTGCGGGGAAATCTCGTCAGGCGTATAATCCCCACCAAAGCGGCTGTCGGACTGCCCTAGCGGCGCGCCCTGCGCCTGGGAGGCCCCATGTCCATTCGCACCAGCGCGCCTAGCGAGGCCGATATTCGACGCCTCTTTGCCACGTCGCTAGCGCCAGCCTCGCTTGTGCCCCTGGCCGGCCTCATCCTCTGGCTGGACGGCGGCCTGCCCCAGGGCCGCCTGGGCCTGGCCGCCGCCCCCGCCGACCCGCGCCTGGCCGCCTTCGACGGCGGCGTGGAGCCTTTGCCCGACGGCCTGCTGGTGAAGTTCTGCCCGCTGAGCCACGCCAATGCCCGCGCCCTCCGCACCCTGCTGCCCTGGCTCGCGCCGCGCCCGTTGGGGTTGGCGACCTCGGCCGGCTTCGGCGACCGACTGGGTCTCGCCACGCCCGGCCACGTCCTGGCCCTCCAGCACGCTCTGGCCGATGCGCCCGGCGCAACTCTGCTGCCCATCTTCGCCCAGCAGTCCATCCGCGAGATGACCCGCACCGGCCGCTCCCCCGACGACGTGATGGCCGACGCCACCTGGGGCACGCTCCTGGGCGGCTGGCGCGGCGGCGTCGGCGCGGACGCCGACCACTTGAAGACGACCGACGACATCGACCGCTGCGTGGCGGCCGGCTTTAGCTTCTACACCGTCGACCCCGGCGCCTACGTCGATAACGACGCCGACACTGACCCCGCCGCCACGATTCGCGCCAAGGTCGATGCCCTGCCCTGGGCTGACCTGGCAAGCGCCCCCGCTGACTTGGCGCGCCGCTACGTCGGGCGGGTCGTAGACCTGGGTAACCGCACCCTGACCCTGGACGAGGCGAGCGTCCTGCGCGGCGCGGCCAAGTATGGCGCGGCCATCGCCCACGTCAGCCGCATGGCCCGCCACCTGGTCGCCACGGGCGCGCGGGCCGAACTAGAGGTGTCGGTGGATGAGACCGAAACGCCCACCACCCTCCAAGAGCACGTTCTGTTCGTCAGCGAGCTGACGCGGCTCGGCGTGCGCTGGGTCAGCCTCGCGCCGCGCTTCGTGGGTCGCTTCGAGAAAGGCGTTGACTACATTGGCGACCTGGATGCCCTACGCGCCGACCTGGCCGGTCA
>JAHCIE010000347.1 GCA_026129385.1 Anaerolineae bacterium | reverse complement strand
GTATTCGACCCCAAGGGGCTGACATGGCTGGACCCCAACGGCCAGCGGCCTGACCTGGGCTGTGTGGCTATGGTGGTCCGCCAGCGTCGGGTTGGCGAGGCAGTCTGCGGCGAGCAAGCGTCAAGCTGGCGCACCAGCACGCATGGGGGCGTGGCCTGCGGTCTCGACCCGCGCGCCCGACTAGACGTGCTCCAAATACCGGCGCGCCATGAGTGCTAGCGCCTCGTCACCAGGGGTGTCCCAAAGAGCCTGGTTGAAGATCTCGACCTCGATGAAGCCGTCGTAGCCGATCGCATCGACGGCGACGCGCAGCCGGCGCAGTTCGATGACGCCGTCGCCCATCATGCCGCGCCCTAACAGGATGTCGGGCGTGGGCACGAGCCAGTCAGAGACGTGGAAACCGAGGATGCGCCCGGCAGCGCGCTCAATCTCGTGATAGACACGCGGGTCCCACCAGACGTGGTAGGCGTCTACTGTTACCCCCACCCAGGGCGACGCTAGCCGTTCGACGAGATCGTTGGCCTGGCCCAGGCTGACAATAACCGAGCGGTCGGCGGTAAACATAGGGTGTAGCGGCTCGACGGCCAGGCGCACGCCGGCGGCCTCGGCGTCGGGGAGCAGTCGGGCCAGCGCCTCCTCAACCCAGGCTCGCGCGCCATCCAGGTCACGGTTGGGGGCGGGGCCACACACCACGACCAGCGTATCGGTCCCCAGGGCGGCCGCCTCGTCCAGGGCGCGGCGGTTATCGTCCAGGCGGGCGAGGCGCTCGGCCTCGGTCGTCGCGCCAAACCAGCCGCCGCGACACACGCTGGAAACGCTCAGGCCCGCGTCGCGCACCAGACGTGCGCTGGCGGGCAGGCCCAACTCGGCGGCTTTGTCGCGCCAGATGCTGATGGCCGGGATGCCCGCACGGGCGCAGCCCTCCACGGCCTCGCGCAGGCTCCAGCGCTGGGTCGTCGCCTGATTGAGGCTGAGGCGTCTCAGGTCGGTGAAGGGTGTCATGGCATCCTCTACAGGCCCGCCAGGGCCAGGACGTGGCGCATCCGTGCGGTGGCCAGGTCGGGGTCGCGCAGCAGCCCGGCCCCATCGGCCAGCACGAACAACCGACTCAGGTGGCCGATAGAGCGCGCGCTCTCCTGCCCACCGAGCATGCGAAAATGGGACTGGTAGTCGTTGAGATAGGCCAGGAAGACGACGCCGGTCTTGTAATAGCGCGTCGGGGCCTGGAAGATGTGCCGTGCCAGGGGCACGGTCGGCGCGAGAATCGCATCGTAGGTCGCCCGGTCGCCCGTATCGAGGGCCTGCAAGGCAGCCGAAGCAGCGGGGGCGATGGCGTCGAAGATGCCCAGCAGGGCATGACTGTAGCCCCGCTCGTCGCCGCGAATGAGAGCCGGGTAGTTGAAGTCGTCGCCCGTGTACATGCGCACGCCCGGCGGCAGGCGGCGACGCATCTCGATCTCGCGTGCATCGTCCAGCAAGGAAATCTTGATGCCGTCCACCTGCGCGGCGTGGTCGCGGATGATGCCCAGGCACACCTCCATCGCCGCGTCCAGGTCGCGCGTACCCCAGTAGCCCTCAAGGGCCGGGTCGAACATGTCGCCCAGCCAGTGTAGGACGACCGGCTGTCGCACCTGGCCAAGAATGCGGCCATAGACGCGGGCGTAGTCGTCGGGGCTGGTCGCGCAGGCGGCCAGGGCGCGGCTCGCCATCAGGATGACCTGACTGCCAACACCCTCTACGAAGGCGACTTGCTCCTCGTAGGCGGCCTCCACATCGGCCAGGGCGACCCCAGGGCCAGGCGCCAGGTGGTCCGTACCCGCGCCGCAGGCAATGGAGCCGCCAACGACTCGGGCCTCCGCCACCGCGCGGCGTATCAGCTCTTGCGTGCCCTCCCAGCTTAGACCCATGCCGCGCTGGGCGGTGTCCATGGCCTCGGCGACGGCAAAGCCCCACGACCACAAGTGGCGGCGATAGGCGAGGGTCGCCTCCCAGTCGAAACACGCATCGCTCATCGGCTCGACGGTGCGCAGCGGGTCGACCACGACGTGGGCGGCGGCAAAGGCAATGCGCTCGCGGAACGGGGCGTTGGGTGGCCGAAAGGTCGCCGGCGGGCCGAGGGTGTAGTCGGCCAGGGAGCCGTCGGGTTGCGGTAGTCGCAGGCCAGGCATCGGTTATGGCCTCACTTCCGGTACATCGAGCCAGCGCCGCTCGCGCCACGACTGCAAGCCCAACTCAGCGAGTTGCACGCCTTTTGCTCCCTCGATAAAGTCCCAAGGGAACGGCGCGTCATAGGCGACATGGCGCAGGAACATCTCCCATTGGGTCTTGAAACCGTTGTCGAAGTCGTCGTTGTTGGGCACGTCGAGCCAGTCGTCGCGGAAGGCGAAGGGATTCGCCACGTCCGGGTTCCAGGTCGGCTTGGGAGTGTTGGCGCGATGCTGGGTCTTGCACTCGTGTAGGCCCGCGACCGCGCTGCCCTCCGTGCCGTCCACCTGGAGGACGAACAACTCATCGCGGTAGACGCGCACCGCCCACGACGAGTTGATCTGAGCGACGATGCCGCCGTCGAGGAGGAAGGTCGTATAGGCGGCGTCATCGGCCGTCGCCGCGTAGGGGCGGCCCGCCTCGTCCCACCGTTCAGGGATGTGAGTCGCGCCCAGGCACGACACGGCGCGCACCGGCGCGATGATCCCATCGAGGACGTAGCGCCAGTGGCAGAGCATGTCGACGATGATGCCGCCGCCGTCCTCAGCGCGGTAGTTCCACGACGGGCGCTGTGGGGTCTGCCAGTCGCCCTCGAAGACCCAGTAGCCGAACTCGCCACGCACGGACAGGATGCGGCCGAAGAAGCCACTGTCTACCAGGCGCTTGAGCTTGAGCAGCCCTGGCAGAAACAGCTTGTCCTGCACGACGCCGTTCTTGATGCCCGCGCCCCGCGCGCGCCGCGCCAGGTCAAGGGCGGTGTCCAGGTCGTCGGCGATAGGCTTCTCGCAGTAGACGTGCTTGCCGGCCGCAATGGCGGCGCGGACGGCCGGCGCGCGCTGGGCGGTGGTTTGGGCATCGAAGTAAATCTCGTCGGCCGGGTCAGCCAGGGCCGTGTCTAGGTCGGTCGTCCAGCGCGCCACGTTGTAGGTCTTGGCCAGGGCACGCAGCTTGTGCTCGTTGCGGCCGACCAGCAACGGGTCGGGCATGAGAACGACGCCATCACCGACGGGAACGCCGCCCTGGTCGCGGATAGCAAGGACCGAGCGGACGAGGTGTTGGTTGGTTCCCATGCGCCCCGTTACGCCGTTCATGATAATGCCGATGCGTCGTTCGGTCATAGTAGCCATCCTCCATACAGTGGGTGATCCGTCGGTAGCGGCAGCGTCACCACCTCGCCGCTACGGGCCGAGGCATACATGGCCGTAACCAGCTCCAACGAGGCACGGGCATCGGCCAGCGTCGCGGGCGCTGGGCCGTCGCCGCGCAGGGCGTAGTAGAGGCGGTAGAACTGACCTGGGAAGCGCTCCGGCAGCGGCTCGAAGGCGGCCAGCACAGCCTGGATAGCCGCGTCGGCCTCGGGGCTGGTCCCGGTAAAGGTCCACGGCTCGTGGGAGTTGGTGTAGGGTCGCAGGTTGCTCTCGGCCGTCAGCCCCGCGAAGCAGAAGCGGTGGCGGGTGATCTCGACCGCCGAGCCGAGGGTGACCGACAGGGACGCCAGGGAACCATCAGCCATTTCCAGCGACACGGAGGCGCAATCCTCAGTCTCGATGGGGTTGACCCGGGTGGCGGTGCGGGCAAAGACGCTGCGGACCGGGCCAAGCACATACGTCAGCATGTCATGGCCGTGGATAGCGTGGCTGACCAGGGTGCCGCCTAGCTCGGTGCGCCATTTGCCCCGCCAGGGGATGGCGTAGTAGGCGGGCCCGCGCCACCAGGCCGTCTCGACGGTGGACAGGTACGCCTGGCCGGCCACGCCGGCCTCGACCAGGCGCTTCAGCTTCTGCAGGCCGTGGCCGAAGCGGTACTGAAAGATGGGCATGACACGTCGGCCGGCGGTCGCCTCGGCCGCCATCAGGCCGTCGACCTCGGCCAGCGAGCCAACCAGGGGCTTCTCGCATACGACGTGGTGGCCTGTGTCGAGGGCCTGCTGAATCTGCGCGAAGTGCAGGTAGGGCGGCGTGCAGATGTCGATCACGTCCAGGTCGTCGCGGCGGCA
>JAHCIE010000346.1 GCA_026129385.1 Anaerolineae bacterium | reverse complement strand
CGGTCGTCGGCAAGCTCGAAGGCGACCCCAGCAACGTCAAGGGCTACTACACGACCCTGCGCGAGGACAAGGTGGACGCCAACCCCCTGCTCGGCCTGTACTTCGAGCAGGACTGGGCATCGATGCCGGGTACCATGCCCGTCGCATCGGGCGGCATCCACGCCGGGCAGATTCACCAACTGCTGCACCTGCTGGGCGAGGATGTCGTGCTCCAGTTCGGCGGCGGCACCATCGGCCACCCCGACGGCATCGCCCAGGGCGCGGCGGCCAATCGCATCGCCGTCGAGGCCATGATCCAGGCGCGCAACGAGGGCCGCGACTACCTCAGTGAGGGGCCGGACATCCTGGCGCGGGCGGCGCGTTGGTCGCCATCCCTATACAAGGCGCTGGAGGTCTGGAAGGACGTCACCTTCAACTTCGAGTCGACCGACACCCCCGACGTCGTGGTCACGCCGACGTACTGATGCCGCAGCGAGGAGCCAGCTATGCGTATCACTCAAGGGACATTCTCCTTTTTGCCCGACCTGACCGATGAGCAGATCACGGCCCAGGTGCAGTATTGCCTGGACAATGACTGGCCGGTGTCCGTCGAATACACCGACGACCCCCACCCGCGCAATGTCTACTGGGACATGTGGGGCATGCCCCTGTTCGACCTCAAGGACGCCGCCGGCGTCATGACCGAGATCAACGCCTGCCGCGCCGCCTTCCCGAACCAGTACATTCGCGTCAACGGCTACGACCGTCGCCTGGGTCGCCAGACGACGGCTATCAGCTTCATCGTCAACCGTCCCAAGCAGGAGCCAGGCTTCTACCTGGAGCGGCAGGAAGTCGCAGATCGCCAGGTGCGCTATACCCTGCGCCCCTACGCCGCCGACAAGCCTGGCGGCCAACGCTACGAGTAAGCCAGCCTATGGACCAGACACCGGCGACCGATAGTCTCATCGACCTGGACGAAATGTACCGCGAATCCAACGTCCAGGAAATTCTGGACGAGCTGGACCGCGAGTTAGTGGGCCTCAAGCCGGTCAAGGGGCGGCTGCACGAGATCGCCGCCCTGCTCCTGGTGACGCGCCTGCGCGAGAACCTCGGTCTCAGCACCGAGCGCCCTTCGCTGCACATGAGCTTCACCGGCCACCCCGGCACGGGCAAGACGACCGTCGCGTTGCGCATGGCGAAGATTCTGCACCACGTCGGCTACGTGCGGCGCGGCCATCTGGTCGTGGCGACCCGCGACGACCTGGTGGGCCAGTATGTCGGCCACACCGCGCCCAAGACCAAGGAAGTGCTGAAGAAGGCGATGGGCGGCGTGCTGTTCATCGACGAGGCCTACTACCTGTACCGGCCGGAGAACGAGCGCGACTACGGCCAGGAAGCCATCGAGATGCTGCTCCAGGTGATGGAAAACCAGCGCGAGGACCTGGTGGTCATCCTGGCCGGTTATAAGGACCGCATGGATACCTTCTTCCAGTCCAACCCCGGCTTTCACTCGCGTATCGCCCACCATCTAGACTTCCCGGATTACGAGCTGGATGAGCTGATGGCGATTGCCGAGCTAATGCTACAGCAGCAGCGCTACCACTTCGACGCCGCCGCGCGGCAGGCCTTCGCCGAGTACCTGGCCCTGCGTGTCACCCAGCCCCACTTCGCCAACGCGCGCAGCGTCCGCAACGCCATCGACCGCCTCAAGCTACGCCAGGCCAACCGCCTGTTGGCGCAAGGGGGGCGCATCAGCGCCGAGGAATTGACGCGCATCGACGCGGCCGACATCCGCGCCAGCCGCGTCTTCCGCGGCGGCCTGGACAGCGACGACGGCGCGTAGCCGCCTCACAGGAGAGCAACGCTCATGAGAACAGGACGCCGCCCCATCATCCTGGGTATCGTCGGCGACAGCGCGGCGGGCAAGACGACCCTGACTCGCGGCCTGGTGAACATCCTCGGGCCAGAGCGCGTCACCCACGTCTGCACCGACGACTACCACAAGTACGACCGCAAGGAGCGCGCCGAGATGGGCATCTCGGCGCTCCACCCCGATTGCAACTACGTCGACATCATGGAACTGCACATGGAGCGGCTCCATTACGGGCAGCCTATCCTCAAGCCGGTGTACGACCACTCCAACGGCACACTTACCCGGCCGCAGTACGTTCAGCCGCGTGACTTTGTGATTGTCGAGGGATTGCTGGGCTACTCGACGCCCAACCTGCGCCAGTTCTACGATGTCAAGGTCTACCTCGACCCGCCTGAAGAGCTGCGCTACGTGTGGAAGATTCGCCGCGACACGACCAAGCGCGGCTACACCCCCGACCAGGTGCGGGCGGAGTTGGTGCGGCGCGAGCCGGACTCGCGCGACTTCATCCGCCCGCAGCGCGCCCACGCCGACATGGTGGTGAGCTTCTACCCACCTGAGGGCCAGTCGGTGGAATCGGTCGACGGCACGCTGAACGTGCGCCTGACGCTGCGCCCGACCATCCCGCACCCCGACCTGGCCTATTTGCTAGAGAACGAGTCCCATCCCGACTACGGCATCCACCTTGGCCTGGGGCGCGACAGCGGCCGCCCCGTCGACATCCTCGACATCGACGGCGGCGTCGCCAGTGAACACGCCGCCGACCTGGAAGAGGCCATCTGGCAGCACCTGCCCGACCTGCGCCCCCTGCGCGACGACCAGTTTGGCGACTACCAGGGTCGCAGCGGCTCGGCGCATAGCGACCCGCTGGCGCTGACCCAATTGCTGCTGACCTATCACCTGCTGCGCAAGTACAAGGACCTCAATCATCTGCCCTTCGCCACCCCGCTGGAGGCGCTCAGCCGCATCAAGCGCTCCCAGCAGCCGGCGATGAGCGGGTGAACGTGGGCGGGCAGTGACCGCCTCGTCCGAATAGCACGCCGGCACACAGGCACGAAGAGAAGGGAACCGATGCTCTTCTTCGTGCCTGTGCGAGTCGTCCGCGACAACAACGGCCTGCTCCTGGAAGCGATCTGGCCGCGCGAGGAGTAGGGCGCACGTGCCGCGCAGCCGCTTGACGTACTGTGGGGTTGCCCTTACACTACGACTGGGGAGAGGGCCATTGCTACCCCGCGTCGTTTCGGTCCGCTATCCCGACGGCTATCGGCTTCTCCTCCGCTTCTCCGACGGCCAGGCGGGCGGGATAGACTTCGCACCACGGTTGCGGGGGCGAAGCGATGTGTTCGCGCCCCTCCAAGACATCGGGTTCTTCAAGCGCGTTGGTGTCGACGAGGAGGCGGGCACGCTGGTCTGGCCCAATGGCGTGAACTTCTGCCTCGTGGTGCTGTATGAGACGGCAGTGGGCGAGTTGGCCCCGACCGGCTGAGGCAGGCGGCATATGCGAGCGCGCTACGTGCACACCAATCTCATCGCCGAGGACTGGCGGCGGCTGGCCGACTTCTACAGCCAGGTCTTTGGCTGCGTGCCCGTGCCGCCAGAGCGGGACTACAGCGGCGCGGCCCTGGCGGCGGGCACAGGCATTGCGGAGGCTCGCCTGAGCGGCGTCCATCTCCGCCTGCCGGGCTATGGGGACGGCGGCCCCACCCTCGAAGTCTACACGTACAACAGCCTCGCTGTGCCTGGTATGCGCGCCGTCAATCGTCCTGGCTACGGACACATTGCCTTCGAGGTGGACGACGTGGCGCAGGCACGCCAGGCGATTCTGGAGCACGGCGGGCAGCCCGTCGGAGATATCGTAACGTTGACGACTGCCATCGGCACGCGGGTGACGTGGTGCTACGTGACCGACCCCGAGGGCAACGCCATCGAGTTGCAGGCATGGGGCTAGTGGTGGCCCAGTAGGGAGGATAGCATGCGTCGCCCGCTCGTTCTGATCGCCCTCACAGCAGCCCTGGCCTTCCTGCTTGGTGGCTGCCAGCGCGAGACGCCGCCCGGCCCCGAGGCCGCTGCCACGATTCCTGCCCTGGTCGCTACCCAGGCGACAGCGACGCCTCGGTCTACTCTGGTGGCCCAGCCTGCCACGACGCTGGCCCCGCTCCCGACCGTCCCTGCGGTTCCGGCGGCGACGGCCGTCGGCCGTCCGGCCCCCGCTGCCACGGCCCGCCCAGCCATCGTGGCATCGCCGACCGACACCCAGTACATCCGCTTCCTCATCAATGTCAACCTGCGCGGCGGCCCCGGCGTCAACTACCCGCGCCTCGGCCAGATCTTCGCCGGGCAGACCGCCAAAGTGACGGGCG
>JAHCIE010000345.1 GCA_026129385.1 Anaerolineae bacterium | reverse complement strand
GGGAAACTGTGTTGCCACGTCTGTATCGCCTCGGTCTGACGTTTAGTGTTGCCCTGGTGCTCCTGCTCGCTGCCGTCGTCGCGCTGGCCGAAGGCCCGTCGCCCCGCCCGGCGGCCGATGCCGCGCCGACAAGCGCATCCCTCGACCGGCTGCTGCCCATCGAGCCGGACCTACTCAAGGCCGCGCTCCAGAATCCCGACCAGCCGGCCGACTTCATCGTCTACCTGCGCGACAAGGCCGACCTGGCGGCGGCGGCCCGCGAGCCATCGAAGGCCGCGCGCGGCACAGCCGTCGTGGCCGCGCTCAAGGCCACCGCCGACCAGAGCCAGGCGGACGTGCGCGCCGACCTGGACAAGGCGCGGCGAGAAGGCAAGGTCAGCCGCATCCAGCCCTTCTGGGTGACCAACGCCATCGCCGTGCAAGGCGCGGCCGAGGTCATCCTCGCCCTGGCGACGCGGCCCGACGTGGCGATTATCCGCGCCAATCGCGAGTGGACGCTACCGGTGCGGCCCACAGCGGCCCCCGACGCGGCGACGGTCGAGTGGAATATCCAGGCGCTGCGGGCGGACCGGGTGTGGAGCCTGTTGGGCATCAACGGCCAGGGCGCGGTGGTCGCCAGTATGGATACCGGCGTGGACGGCCAGCACCCCGATCTGATAACCGCCTATCGCGGCTACACCGGCGGCCTGCCCGACCATCGCGGCAACTGGTACTGCGCCACGGACGAGGGCTACGTCTACCCCGGTGACGGCGTGGGCCACGGGACCCACACCACCGGCCTGATGGTCGGGCGCAACGGGGTAGGCGTCGCCCCCGGCGCGAAGTGGATCGCCGTCAAGGTCTTCGACGACCGCGCGCGCACGACCGACGCCTGGATTCACGATGCCTTCCAGTGGCTACTGGCGCCGGGTGGCGACCCGACCCGCGCCCCGGATGTGGTCAACGGCTCGTGGAGCAGCAGCGCCCACGACAGTCTCATCTACCGCGACGATGTTCGCGCCCTGCGCGCGGCGGGCATCGTGCCCGTCTTCTCAGCCGGCAATGATGGCCCCTTCAACGGCAGCATCAATATTCCGGGCGGCTACGCCGAGGTCTTGACGGTGGGCGCGACGGACAGCCAGTCGCGCCTGGCCTCCTTCAGCAGCCGTGGCCCATCGGCCTTCGCGCCCTTCAAGCCCGACGTCGTCGCCCCAGGGGTGGGCATCCGCTCGGCGTGGCACGGCGGCGGCTATATGCTCCTCGACGGCACGTCCATGGCCACGCCGCAGGTGTCCGGCATCGTAGCCCTGCTGCGCCAGGCCAACCCACGCCTTACCCCGCAGCAGATCATCGACCTCGTGCGCGGCACGGCGCGCCCTATCGGCGACGCGCCGACCCCCAACAACCAGGTCGGCGCGGGTCTCGCCGATGCGTATGCCACCGTGGCGATGGCCCTCAACGCGGGCGAACTGGCCGGGCGCGTCAGCCGCGACGGCGACGGCGGCGGCGTGGCCGGGGCCGACGTCGCCGCCACGGCCTTCGCCAATGGCGCGACCATCCGCGTCCAGGCCGATGCGACGGGCGCGTACACCCTGCCCTTGAGCGCGGGCACGTACACCGTCGCCGTTCGCGCTTTCGGCTACACGTCCTTCGAGCAGCGTGGGGTGGTCATCGACGAGAACCGCCGCACCACCCTCAACGCTACGCTGAGCCTGCTACCGGCGGGCGTGATTCTCGGCCGCGTCGTCGATAGCCAGGGCGCGCCCCTGGCCGCCCGCGTCATCGTCGAAGACACCCCCGTGACCATCACTGCGCAGGCGAACACGGGCGTCTATAGCCTGGCGCTGCCACCGGGCGACTACCGCCTGCGCGTGGAGATGCGCGGCCACCGCATCGGCCGCGCCAACGTGTCCGTGCCGACCGCCGGCGTCGCCGTTAGCCAGGACTTCACCCTCGTCGACGCCCCCACCATCCTGCTCGTCGACGGCGGCGCGTGGTACTACGCCGAGGCGGCCAGCTACTATCAGGCGGCCCTCGATGCCCGTGACTACCTGTACGACCTGTACGCCGTTCGTTCCGTCTACGACGGCGCGCCGACCCTGGCCAGGCTGCGCAGCTACGACATCGTCATCTGGTCCAGCGCCAAGGACTCGCCGCGCTACGTCGGCGCGGATGCCACCCTGGCCGACTACCTGCGCCAGGGCGGGCGGCTCATCATCAGCGGGCAGGATATCGCCTACTGGGACGGCGGCGGCGCGGGCAATTTCGTCGCCGAGTACTTCCGGGGCTTCCTCAACGCGCGCTTCGTCGCCGACCAGGCTAACACGCAGAGTGTGGTGGGCGCTGGCGCCCTGGTGGGCCTGACCTGGACCCTCGACGGCCCCGACAGCGCCAACAACCAGGCGGCGCCGGACGTGATTGGCCCCGTCAAACCAGAGGCCAGCCAGACCGTCGCCCTCTACCCATCGAGCCGGGGCGCGGGCCTCCTGGTGAATCGCTGCACCCCCCACCGCTCGCTGTACCTGGCCTTCGGCATCGAGGGCATCAACGGGCTGAGCGACCGCGCCACCCTGCTGGACAAGGCCGTCCGCTTGATGACCGACCGCGCGCCGGATCACGCCCTATCGGCGCATGTCGACCGCGAGCAGGAGGTGGGGGCGGCGGGCAGTGTCCTCAGCTATACGGTTAGCCTGCGTAATCTCGGTGCGCAGGCCGATCAGTACAGCCTGGCCATCGACGGCGCGCAGTGGCCGACGCAGATCATCGATCCAGCTAGCGGCGCGCCCACCACCGCGCTGGATGTCCCGGCCTGCGGCACGCGCGACCTGGTGGTGCGCGTCGCCATTCCGGCCGGCAAGGGCTGGAACGCCCACGACACGGCCACGCTACGCATCGTCAGCCGTGACGGTGGCTCGGGGCCGGTGTCCCAGACGCTGCGCATCGAATCGCGTACCCCCGCCCCGCTGCTGGTGGTGGACGACGATCAGTGGGTCGATGTCCAGGCCATCTACACCCAGGCCCTCACGACGGCAGGCATCCCCTACGACCTGTGGGAGGTGGGACACTCGTCCAACGATGGGCGCGGCTCGCCCCCCGCCGAGCGTCTGGCGATGTACCCGATCGTATTGTGGTTCACCGGCTACGACTTCCTCGACACCCTGTCCCCGGCCGAGGAGGCGCGGTTGGCGACCTACCTGGCCGCCGGGGGGCGACTGCTCTTGTCAGCGCAAGACTACCTCTACACGGCCGGCCTCAACCACTTCGGCGTCGACTACCTGGGCGTGCTGACGTTCACCGAGGACCTGACCACCGACAGCCTGACCGGCGTGCGCGGCGACCCGGTAGGGGACGGCCTCGGCCCCTACGCCCTCGACTTCGAGCGGGTCTTTCGCTCCAGCCGCTACAACCACAGCGACGCCCTGGTCCCGACGGCCTACGCCGCACCCACCTTCCTGGGTGGCCACGGCCAACCGGTGGGGCTGCGGATGGACGCGGGCGGCTTCCGTACCGCCTTCTTCGCCGTCCCGCTGGAGACGTTGCCCACCGACGCGCTGCCGACGGTCCTGACGCGCAGCATCGGCTGGCTGCAACCCCTGGGCGCGTCCTCGCTGACCGCCAACTCCGATATCGTCGCCAGCGGCAGCGAGCTGACTTACACCGTGCGCCTCATCAATCGGGGGCCGCTGCCGCGCTCCGCCGTCGAGTTCAGTGGCGCGCCCCCCACCCACACCCGCCTGGTGGCCGATAGCCTCGACGGAGCAGCATGGGTGGACGGTCGCCTGGCGTGGCGGGGGCCGCTGCCGGCCGGCGCTAGCCACACCATCCGCTACCGCGTGACCGTCGACGACGGGCTGCCGCCGGGCACGCTCCTGCCCGGCCAGGGTCTCATCCGCGACGAGACCGGCCTGACCACCGAGGTACGCTACCTGGCGCGGGCCAATGTCCCGGACTTAGCGCCGACCTTCATCGTCGCCGACAAGGCGAAGGTCGAGGCGGGCGACCTGGTGACCTTCGTCGCCGCGCCGCGCAACCAGGGCGCGCTCGATGCGGCGGCGGTCATGACCATCACGCTGCCGGCGGGTCTGGGGCTGCTGTCCGATAGCGTGTTCACGACGAGCGGGGCGACCCTGACCACCGCCAACGAGGTGGTATGGCGCGGTGCGGTCCACCGCACCGGCCCCCCGACGACCCTGACCTTCCAGGCGCGGGTTGCCGCCGACTATCGGGGTGGCCCGTTGACGACGCTGG
>JAHCIE010000344.1 GCA_026129385.1 Anaerolineae bacterium | reverse complement strand
CGACGGCGACCCTTGCCATGGCGACGGGCGGCATCGAATTGTCCATCGACCACAGCCCGGGCTACTCTCACAACAAGGTTTACATCATTGACGATCAGGTGTTGTGGACCGGCTCGTGGAATCTCACCGCGAGCGACACCTATCGCAACAACAACAACGCGCTGCGGGTGACCGAGCCACGGCTGATTGAAAACTACAAGAAGCGCTTCGAGGAGCTGATGGCGGGGCGTTTCCACAACGCGGCCGACAAGACGGTGCCCAACCCGAAAATCACCCTTGCCAACGGCGTCAGCATCGAGAATTACTTCTCGCCCAATGGCGGTGCGCGCGCGGCCATTCAGGCGCGACTGGCAGCGGCGCAGAAGAACATTCGCCTGTTGGCGTTCTCGTACACGGCTCAGCGTCAGGCCGATATCCTGGTTGAGAAGCGCAAGGCCGGGCTGCCGGTGCAGGCTGTCCTGGAGTCGCGCAACGCCAACGGCGCGGGGGCGCAGTTCAGCCGCCTCAAGAGCGGCGGCGTCGATGTGCTCAAGGATGGCAACTGCTATGTCATGCATGATAAGGTGTACATCATCGATGACAAGACCGTGATCATGGGGTCGTACAACTTCACGGGTCAGGCGGAAACCGACAACGATGAAAACGTGCTTATCATCGACGACCCGAACCTGGCCGCCCACTATATTGATGAGTTCAACCGCATCTACAAGCAGGCGCAAAACCCCACCTGCGGGAGCTAAAAGGAAGGCAGCGCATGACTGAACAGACCCAGGGCGATCTGGAACTGGTCGCCACGTTTCCCAACTACATCGAGGCCCAGGTCTGGGCCGACATGCTGGCTAGAGAGGGCATTGCCGTCAAGCTGATGCCCAGTGGCCCTGGGGCTGGACTGGCCACTGTCGAATTCGAGATGATTCAGATGATGACGACGGTCGATCAGGCGGCCGCTGCCCGCGACATGCTCATCGCCTACAACGTCATCCCCGACCCCGACGCAGGCGCGGCGGGGGCGCAGGGGTAGTGAGGCACGAAGGACGAATGCACCCTTCACCAGAATCAACCTCCCCTGGCGACGGCCCTCGGTCGTTGGCTCTTCGTCCTTCGTCCCTCTACGAGGCGTATATCTTCGACCTGGATGGCACGGTCTACCTGGGCGACGCGCTGCTACCGACGGCGGGCGAGACCATTACCCGGCTGCGCGCGCTGGGGCGGCGAACGGTGTTCCTGTCCAACAATCCGACCCATACTCGCGATGAATATGCCGTCCGTCTCACCCATCTGGGACTGCCCACGCCGCGCGAGGACATTATCAACTCGTCGGTGGTTATGGTGGACTTCTTGCGACGCGCCATGCCGACCGCCCGTCTGTTCGTGGTGGGCGAGGAGCCGCTCAAGCGCGACCTGCGCGACGGCGGTTTCGAGCTGACCGAGGACGCCGAGCAGGTGGACGCCGTCATCGCCAGCTTCGACCGGACCTTCGCCTATCGCAAACTACAGACCGCCTTCGATGCCATCTGTCACGGTGCGCGCTTCTTCGCCACCAACGCTGACCGCTACTGCCCCGTACCCGGCGGTGGCGAGCCGGATGCGGCGTCGATGATTGCCGCCATCGAGGCCTGTACCAACACGCGGGTCGAGGCGGTGGTGGGCAAGCCCTCGCGCTACATGGCCGAGGCCATCCTGGGATTGTTGCAGATGCCGCCAGAGGCAGCTATCATGACCGGCGACCGGCTGGAAACCGACGTGCTGATGGGCCTGGACGCAGGCATGGCGGCTGCCCTCACCCTGACAGGCGCGACATCGGTAGAGACGCTGGCAGCGTCAGGCATCCGGCCGACCTACGTGATCCGACGCCTGGGGGACTTGCTGCCCGACGGCGTCTAGCGCACCCCAAGGAGGGCCGCGTGTACTCCTTCGAGGAAGTTGTACCCGGCGTTGTCCTGGCCGCCTATCCCCTTCGCCCCGGCCACGTGGTATCGATGGTTGCCGTCAAGGGCGACCGCGTCGCCGTCATCGACACCGGCATGGCTGAGCACATGCCCGCCGCTATCGCCCCGGCCCTGGCGGCCCTGGGCGCTGCCTCGACCGATGTACGGCTCATTGTCAATACCCACGGCCACGGCGACCATCTCGGCGGCAACGCTGCCCTGCGCGCGGCGAGTGGCGCACCGGTGTGGGCGGCGGCTGGCGATGCGCGCGACTACCCTGAGCCACCGGATCGCCTGCTGGCCGATGGGGACCTCATTGACCTGGGCGAGTTTCAGTTCCAGGTGGTCGCCACGCCCGGTCACTCGGCGGGCATCATCTGCCTGTACGAGCCGGCGCGCCGCCTGCTCATCGCCTCTGACGCGGTGCAGGGCCTGGGCAGCAGCGGCATCCTACCCCTGGTGTTCTACTCCGGCGCGGCCTATCGCGCCAGCCTGCGCACCCTGCGCCAATTGGAGTTTGACGTCCTCACCCTGGGCCACCCCTTCGCCTGGTCGGGCGAGCGCGCGCTGATCCAGCGAGGCGCGGCGGCGCGCCGCTTCCTGCTCGACAGTATGGCGGCCGCCGAGCGCCTCCACGACGCGGCTCGCGATGCCCTGGCGACATGCCCCGGCCAGGAGTGGGACTGCCTGCGCGACGCCCTTCTGCGTCGCCTTGGACAAGACCCCAAGGCCGATCTGCCACCCATGCTGCTCGGCACGCTGCGCGCTGAGTTGCGCGATCTGGGCGTCGACATTCGGACGCTGTAGAGGCGAGCCATGCCCGCCGCACGCTATCTGCTGGGGGTTGACCAGGGCAGCAGCGGTAGCCGCGCCCTCCTTCTCGATGCGGAGGGTGTCCCGCGCGGGTACGGCTATCGCCCGCTCGCTCGCCTGCATCCCCGGCCAGGTTGGGTCGAGCAGGACCCGTGGGCCGTCTCCCAGGGGGTGAGCGAGGCGATTACTGAGGCCCTGGCCGCGGCCAACGCCCGGCCGGCCGAGGTGGCCGCCGTCGGCATCGCCTGCCAGCGTAACACCGAATTTGCCTGGGATGTGACGACGCACCGCCCCGTCGGCCACGCGATTAGCTGGCAGGACCTGCGTAGCCTGCCGATGGTCGAGGAAGTGGCGGCCTGGGAACATGGGCACGAGGCCCGTCACCGCCTGGGCTACGCGCCGGGGCCGTATAGTTCTGCTCTGCACATTGCCTGGCGGATGCGCCACGAGCCTGAGTTCGCGGCGGCGGCGCGCGCCGGTCGGCTGCATCTTGGCCTGTCGGCCGAGTGGCTGCTCCAGGCGCTGGGCGAGGCGGCGGGCCACGCGATGGATGTCTCCCTCGTCCAGGCAATGGGGCTGTACGACTTCCGCGCCGGCGAGTACTGGGCGCACTGGCTCGACTTCCTGGGCATCCCCCGCGCGCCGTTACCCGACGCCGCGCCCTCGGTCCACGAGTTTGGCGCGCTACGCCTGCTGGGAGCCGACGGCGCGGCCGCGCTCGTTCCCGTGTTGGCGATGATCGGCGACCAGCAGGGCGCGCTGTTCGGCTATGATTGCCGCCAGCCCGGCGACGCCGAATGCACCCACGGCACGGCCTCCTTTGTCGATGTGTGTGTCGGGTCGAGCGCGCCGCAGCAGGAACGAGTCAACGTCTACTACGCCTGGCGTATCGGCCCGGCGACGACCTATTGCCTGGAGGCGGATACGACGGTCAGCGGGGCGGCCATCCGTTGGCTGCGCGAACGGGCGCGACTGTTCGACCGCGACGACGAGGTCGGGCCGCTGGCGGCGTCCGTGCCCGACGCGGGCGGCGTGGTATTCGTGCCCGCCTTCACCGGCCTCAACGTGCCCTACAACGACCAGGCGGCGCGGGGCACGCTGCTGGGCCTGACTCTCGGCAGCAGCCGCGCCCACATCGTGCGCGCCTTTCTCGACTCCCTGGGCTATCAAGTGCGCGCCATCCTGGACCGCATTCGCGCTGACACCGGCCTGACTGTCGATTCTCTATACCTCGGTGGTGGTGTGTCGGTGAGTGACGTGGCGTGTCAGATACAGGCCGACCTGCTGGGCATGCCAACGGTGCGCCCCCAGTTCACCGAGACGACCGCCCGCGCCGCCGCGTTGCTGGCGGGACTCGGCGCGGCTGTGTGGCCGTCGCTGGCCGCGCTACCCCCGCTGCCGGCCGGGGCGACGGTCTTCGAGCCGCGCCTGTCGGCCGACGAGCGCGACGTGGGCTACGCGCGCTGGAAGCGGGCGGTGGAGGCTGTGCGCCTG
>JAHCIE010000343.1 GCA_026129385.1 Anaerolineae bacterium | reverse complement strand
GCGCTGCTAGAGGGTGATCCGGCGCTGGCGGCCGAACGTTTCCAGGCAGCGGCCGCGGCCGATGGCGACGACCGCCGCGTGTCGGACGACCTGCTGGCGGGCGTCGCGCTGCTGCAACTGGGCAACCCAGAGGCGGCCATCCCCTATCTGGAGAAGGTGGTCACCGCGGAGACGGACCTCCCCGACGAGATGATGACCAGGTATGCGGCGCAGGTGCGTGTGCCGGCCGAGATCTCGCCCCACGTGGTCGTCAACATGCCCATGTCCACCATCGGGGCCACCCTTTTGCTGGCCGAGGCGTACCAGTACACTGGGGACATGTTCGGCGCGACGGGGGTGCTGGAGGCGCTCCTCGATGAAGCGCCGACTCTCCCGGTGCTGCGGCTGGCCCTTGCGGAGCTGTACTACTGTCAGGGGCTGGACGATGCCGTCGTGCAGATCACGGATGGCATGACGGCGGACGATCACGTGAGCTACGCGGCGTTGATGTATCGCGCCCTGGCCCTGCTGGCTCAGGGGCGTGTCGATGCCGCGCTCGACGTGGCCAACGGGCTGTTACGCGACCGGCGCAAACGTCCACCGGGCCTGATTCACCACGCCTTGTTCGCGCGCGGCATGATCTACGACGCGAAAGGCCAGAAGGCGAAAGCGCGCCAGGATTTCGAGCGTATCTACGCCCAAGACTCGACGTATCCCGGTCTACGCGAGTGGCTGAGCAACGAGGAGGCCTGAGCGTGGAAATCGCGCCCGGCGTGCACCTGATTTCGACGGCGATGGTGAACCTCTACGTGGTGGAGACAACCGACGGCCCGATGCTGGTCGATACCGGCATGTCGAGAGACACGCCGCGCCTGACGACGCGCTTACGGGCGATGGGCTTCGATCCGTCACGGCTGTGCGCCATTTTTCTGACCCACGGCGACATGGACCATGTTGGTGGGGCCGCCGCCTTCAGGCGGGCCAGCGGTGCGCCCACCCTCGCCCATGCGGCGGATCTCGACTTCATCGCGGGGCGCGTCCAGCGCCCGGCGGGTACGGGGCCGGTGGCGGCCATCTTTGGCCCCCTCGCGCAGCCCATCATGCGTACGCGCTGGATCAAAGCGCCGCCAGTGGGCGTCGATAGATTCGTAGTCGATGGCGAAACGGTCGCTGATGGCTGGCGGGTGGTTCACCTGCCCGGCCATACGCCGGGCCTGGTGGGCCTGTATCACCCGCTGCGGCGCGTACTATTGGCCGGCGACGCGGTATCCAACCTGGGGCGACTACGCCTTCCGCCCACGTTCATGACGATGGACACCCCGGCGGCGAAAGCATCGGTCCACAAGATGGCGGCCCTCGACTTCGAGGCGCTCGGCATCGGCCACGGCGCGCCTGTGACGCGCGCTGCGAGCGCGGCGGTGAAGACGTTCGCGGCAACACTGTAGGCCCTTCGGGCCGACCGAGGACGAAGGATGAAGGACCAACAGGAGGTTGTCCAGGAGTGGCCCTTCGCCGCCTTCACACTTCACGTAATGTTTTCCACGCCTGCGGCGTCCAATTGGGCAAGTGGACCACGATGGGATATAATGGTGTTAGAAGTTAGTAGTCTTCCACGGATGTTGACCTGTCCTCCAAAGGCGTGCCTCGGGACCGACATCGCGTCTGGCTCCCAGGGCGCGCTTTTTGATTGCCTGGATGGGGCAAGGAGAACGTGTGCAGGATGAGCGGCTCACGCAGCAAGCGCTGACGGACATGGACCCGGCCGAGTTTCGCCGTCTGGGCCACCAGGTCGTGGACTGGATTGCCGACTACCTGGCCCACCCGGAGCGCTACCCCGTCCTGTCCCAGGTCGCGCCCGGCGACGTCAAGGCCGCCCTGCCCCAGACGCCGCCAACTGAGGGCGAGGCGATGGACGACATCCTGGCCGACTTCGAGCGCATCATCCTGCCCGGCATCACCCACTGGAATCATCCTAACTTCTACGCCTACTTCGCCGTCAGCGGCTCGGCGCCGGGCATCCTGGGCGAGATGCTCACCGCCGCGCTCAATGTCAACGGCATGTTGTGGCGCACGTCGCCCGCCGTGACAGAGCTGGAGGAAGTCACTCTTTCGTGGTTGCGGCAGATGCTCGGCCTGCCGCCCGACTTCTGGGGCATCATCACGGACACGGCGTCGGTGTCTAGCATGACTGCCCTGGCGGCGGCGCGGGAGCACCTGGGTCTGGGGGTGCGGCAGCAGGGGCTGGCGGGTCGCGACGACCTGCCGCGTCTGCGCGTATACATCTCAGAGCAGACCCACTCGTCGGTGGAGAAGGCGGCGTTGCTACTCGGCATCGGCCAGGAGGGGGTCTCCAAGATACCCACCGACGCCGAGTTTCGCATGCGTCCCGACGCCCTGGAAGCGGCTATCGAGGCCGATATTGCCGCCGGTTGGCGGCCGATGGCGGTCACCGCGACCGTCGGCACGACGGCAACAACGAGTATCGACCCGGTACCGGCAATTGCCCACATCTGCCGTAAGCACAACGTCTGGCTGCACGTGGACGGGGCCTACGGCGGCCCGGCGGCCATCGTGCCGGAGATGCGCTGGGTGTTCGACGCCGTGGATCAGGCCGACTCGCTAGTGGTGAACCCGCACAAGTGGCTGTTCACTCCCATCGACTGTTCGGCGCTCTACTCGCGGCATCCCCATGTGCTGCGACGCGCCTTCAGCCTGGTGCCCGAATATCTGACCCACACCGCTGGTAGTCAGGTGACCGACTACATGGATTATGGCATCCAGTTGGGCCGACGCTTTCGCGCTTTGAAGCTGTGGTTCGTGTTGCGCTACTTCGGCGAGCGAGGCATTGCCGAGCGCATCGCGCATCACATCGAGATGGCGCAGGAGTTCGCGGCCTGGGTGGATGCCAGTCCCGACTGGGAGCGGCTCGCGCCGACGCCCTTCAGCCTGGTGTGCTTCCGCGCCCGCCCGGCCGCGTTGGCCGACGACGAGGCTGCCCTCGACCGTCTGAACGATGCCCTGATGGCGCGGGTCAACGCGACGGGCAAGGCTTTCCTGTCCCACACCCGCCTCAATGGGCGCTATACCCTGCGGCTGGCGATCGGTAATCTGCGCACGACGCGCGCGGACGTTGCCCAGACGTGGGACCTGCTCCAGGAGGAGCTTGCCGCGCTCGTAGCGAGCGCGTAACTTTCAACATGGGCTGGGGAATGAGCGTGAGGTTATTCGAGACCCTAAAGGTCTCCACGGCCATCAGGGTCTGACAAGACACCTCGCGCTGCCCCTGGCTCCAACCGAACAAGAGAAGATACATGCCTAGCAACGATGTGGCCGTGTTTGTGGACTTCGAGAACATCTATATCTCGATTCGCAACAAGTACGGCCAGCAACCCAACTTTGATAGCATCCGCGATAAGTGCCAGGAATATGGCCGGGTGACGATTGCCCGCGCTTACGCCGACTGGTATCGCTACCCGCGCGTGACCAACGCGCTGTATGCCAACAGCATCGAACCTATGTACGTGCCCACGTACTACTACGACCGTGACGAGGGTCGGATTGGGCGTGCCATCAAGAACTCTGTGGATATCCACATGTGCATTGATTGCATGAAGACCCTGTATACCCACCCCAACATCGATACCTACGTCGTCATCACCGGCGACCGCGACTTCATCCCCCTCATCAACGCCATTCGCCAGCAGGGCAAGCGTGCCATCGTCATTGGCGTCGCCGACGCGGCGTCGTCGCACCTGGCGCAGAGCGCCGACGAGTTCATCTTCTACTCGCAGATCGTTAGCGGCATGGAAGATGACGACGACGAGGAGGAGACCGGCGTGCGCCGCGCTGGCGGCAAGCGCGAGCAGGACCCCTACCCAACCCTGGTGCAGGCTGTCAAGCTGGCGCGGCAGCGCGGCAATCTGGCAACCCTCGCCACCCTTAAGCTGCTGATGGTCGAGATGCTCGGCTACTTCGACGAGACGACGCTGCGCGACAAGCGCGGGCGAAACTTCGAGAAGTTCCGCGACTTTGTGCGCGAGGCCGAGCGGCGCAGTCTGGTGCAGGTGTACAGCAGCGGCTCCGTCACTGAAGTGTTCCTGCCCGGCGAGGACCCCAAGAAGCTGAGCCAGTTTGCCCCCGAACCGCTAGGGGATGAGGAGTTCGAGCCGACGCCTGCCCCCATCACTGAGACTGCCCCGTCCCGCTCGCGGCGGCGGCGTCGTAGTAAGAGCGGCGCTACCGGCGCCGAGGCCCACGAGGCGGTCA
>JAHCIE010000342.1 GCA_026129385.1 Anaerolineae bacterium | reverse complement strand
CCGCACTCGAAGCCTAACTCGGACAGGATGGCCCGCATGCAGCCCACGTAGCCGTAACCATGCATGATCTGGATGATGCGATTGCCGCGCTGCTGCCAGGCGAGGGCGGGATCCATCTCGCCTGCTCGCACGTGGGCCAGGATGCGACCGTAGAGGCCTGGCATGAAGTTGAGGCTAGAGCCGATAATACCGTGGCCCCCATACATCAGCCCCAGGGCGGCCTGTTCGTCCATGCCGACGAAGACGGTCCAGCTGCTGTCGCGGAAGGCGGCGATTTGGCTCATCTCGTACATGTTGGGGCCGTAGTACTTGGTACCGGCGAAGTTGGGCACGTCGGCCAGGTCGCGCATGAGGGCCAGGCTGTCCCGCGTGCCGCCGAAGAGATAGGGCAGGAAGGGCAGGTCGGGCGCAGCGGCGGCCACCCGCGCCAGATAGGGCGTAACGCCGCGCGCGTCGTAGACTACCGGCGGCACGATGCTGCTAATGCCGTCGGCGCCCATCGCTGCTGCGTGCTGGGCCAGGGCCACGGCGTCATTCACGGATGCGGCTCCGACGTGGACGATGACCTCGGCGCGCCCCGCTACGCGCTGCATGACCGTCTCGACAATGGCGCGGCGCTCGGCGACCGACAGGAAGAGACCCTCGCCGGTGCTGCCACACAGGTAGAAGCCCGTCACGCCCTTGCCCAGGTGATAATCCACCAGATCGCGTACGACTGCCAGATTGACTGCATCATCCGCCGTGTAGGGTGTCAACAGGGCGGGCCAGAAACCGTCGAATGTCCGCATGGTCCTATCCTTGTCGGTTATAGATTCGAGCGGGGGTCCAGCGCGTCGCGCAGACCGTCGCCGATGAAGTTGATGCTGACTACGGCCAGGGCGATCATGATACCGGGCGGCAGCCAAATCCAGGGCATGGCCTCCAGAATGTTGAGGCTCTGGGCGTCGCGCAGCATGTTGCCCCAGCTGGGGGTAGGCGCTTGCACGCCCAGGCCCAGGAAGGACAGTGAGGCTTCGAGCAGGATGACGCTGGCGACACCAATCGTTACCGCGACCGCGATGGTGCTGACCGTGTTCGGGAAGATGTGCTTGAAAGCAATGTCCCGGCGCGAGACGCCGATAGACCGCGCGGCCAGGACAAACTGCTGTTCACGGAGGGTCAGAAACTGACTACGCACCAGGCGCGCGATGGATGGCCAGGTCAACAGACCGATGACGATCATCGCGTTATAGACGCTGGGTCCCATGGCGGCGGCTACTACGATGATCACAACCAGCGAGGGAAAGGTCATTACCATGTCGGTCAGGCGCATGAGCAGCATGTCAGTCTTGCCGCCGACGAAGCCCGCCACGCTGCCGATAATGCCGCCGACGATCATGGAGATGGAGACGGCGACCAGACCCACCGACAGGGAGATGCGTCCTGCGTACAGGATGCGCGCCCAGATGTCGCGGCCCGTGCCATCGGTGCCTAGCCAGTGCTCCATGCTCGGCGGCTGACGCATGGCGCGCAGGTTGAGGTCATTCGGTGAGTGGCGCGACAGGAACGGAGCAAAGATGGCCAGCGCAATGAGCGTGAGCAAGACGATCAGGCCGAAGACCGCCAGCTTGTGGCGAAAGAAGCGTCGGATCGCCTTTGAGGTCAGGCTGTCTGCCGGAGCTACCGCCTGGAGTTGTGGCGAGGGAGCGTTCGCCGTCATCGCGAGCCTCCTATTCGTAGCGAATGCGCGGGTCGACCCACGAGTAGGTGATGTCCGTCACCAGGTTGACGAGAAGAACAAAGATAGTGGTCAACAGGACGTAGCCCATGATGACCGGGGAATCGCGCACGGCCACGGCGTTAATGAACATCATGCCGATGCCGGGCCATTGGAAGATGGTCTCGATGATGACCGACCCGGCAAATAGGGCGGCCATATTGAGACCGACGACGGTGATGACGGGGATGAGGCCGTTGCGCAGGATGTGGCGCCCGATGATCAGCTGGCGCTGCAACCCCTTGGCTTGGGCGGTGCGCACGTAGTCATTCTTGGCGACTTCCAGCACGCTGGCGCGGGTGTAGCGCATGAAGACGGCGGTACGTACCAGGGCCAGGGCCAGGGCGGGCAGGATAATGTGGCGCAGGTTGTCGGGCAGCGAGAACTCGGAGCCGGCGGTGACCATCCCTGAGGTGGGGAACCAGCCCAGGCGTAAGGCAAAGACAAAGATCAGAATCATGCCCATGAAGAAATCGGGGATAGAGATGCCCGCGAAGCCTATGAACGTCAGGCCGTAGTCGAGTGACGAGTACTGGCGCAAGGCAGAGATCGTGCCCAGGGCTACGCCCAGAAAAATGGAGATGATGAGGGTGACCATCATCAATTCTAGCGTGGCAGGGATGCGCTGGGCGATCATGGCCGTGACGGAGTCGCCGTACTGGAAGGAGCGTCCCAGGTTGCCTTGGGCCACGTTGCTCAACCAGCGCGCATATTGCACGGGGACCGGCTGGTCCAGGCCGAGCTGTCCCTGGCGCAGCTTGATCAGCTCTTCGGGCGCGGGACTGTCGGTGGATAGCATAGCCAACACGGCGTTGCCGGGCATCAGGTTTGCCAGCAGGAAGACAACGACCGTGACGGCGAGAATAGTGGGGATACTGACCAGAAGACGACGCACGATATAGGCGAACATCGTAATCTCTCTCTCATCCCTGGCGCGGCAGGGGATAGGGGAGGCTCTCGCCTATCCCCTGCCGCGCGTCTACACACGATGTGCTACTTGGCGGACCAGGTATGGATCTCGTTGTACACGGGCACGTCGAACATCAGCAGCGGCTGCTGCTGGAAATGCTCGGCCAGCCCAGCGATGCGCTTGTTGAAGCCCATGGGGCGCACATCGTACCACAGCCAGCCCTTGGGCATCTCCTGGTTGAGGATCTTGCTGATGGCCTGGTAGTGCGGGGCGCGGACCTCGCGCTTGGCGTCGCTCAGGCCCAGGGCGAACTCATCATCCACCTGCTTGTTGCAGTAGCCGACGGCCAGGCGCGCGCCGCAGGTCGCCACCAGCGAGCCGAGGGACGGGTCGAGGCCCTGGCCGTTGGCCGCGTACGCGATCTGGAGGGAGTTGTCGGTGATGGCCTGCTGGAACGCGCCACCGTCCACCAGGCGCGGCACGATGTTGACACCCACCGCCGCCAGATAGCCCTGGATGGCGAGGACGATGTCCTTGCTGACCTGGTCGTTATAGTAGTAGAGGAAGTCGATCTTGCGGTTGGGGTCCCACCCGGCGGCGGTCAGGAGTTCCTTGGCCTTGGCGGGATCGTAGGCATAGCCCGGCAGGTCCTTGGGGCGTGCCCAGTCGGCGGGGAACATGGTGTCGGCGATCTTGCCCTTGCCCAGGCGGATGGTATCCATGATCGTCTGGCGATCGATGGCGTAGATCATGGCCTGGCGGATGCGCGGGTCCTTGAGGTAATCCTGGTTCAGATTGTACAGGAGGAAGGTCGGCAGGCCCGCATCCATGTTGCCCAGCACGGTCAGGTGATTCATCTTCTCGAAGCGCGTGACCTGGTCGAGGGGAATGCCGCCGCCCTCATAGGGGGTGGCGTCCACCTCACCGGCCTCGAGGGCGTTGAGGATGGCGTTGGTATCGGCGTACACCTGGAAGATGATCTTGTCCAGCTTGGGCTTGCCCAGGAAGTAATCGGGGTTGGCCTCACCCTCGATGAACTGGTCATCGACGAACTTGGTCATCTTGAACGGCCCGGTGCCGATCATGTTCTTCCAGTAGGGATGCCCCTTGAGCTCGGCGGCTGGCACCTTGCCCAGGATGTGGTTCGGCAGGATGCTGATCGAAATCTGCTGCAAATCGACCCACAGTGGCGACTTGGCCTTCAGCTCGACACGGACGGTGCGATCGTCGATCTTCTTTACGCCCGCCAGGCTGGTAGCCTTGCCCGCCTGGAACTCGTCATAGCCGACCACATCCTTGAGCTTGGAGGCGTACAGGGAGGCAACGGCCGGGTTGGCGTAGGCGTTGAAGGAGAAGACCACGTCGTCGGCCGTGAAGGGCGTGCCGTCGTGCCACTTGACGTTCGGACGCAGCTTGAAGACGAAGGCCTTGCCATCTTCCTCCATGGTCCAACTCTCGGCCAGGAGCGGCTGCACGCCGTCGGCGGTCCACTTCACCTGAGCCAGGCTCTGGAGGAACGCCTCATCGATGCGGCGGCCGCAGGATGTCCACAGGGTACCGATGGCGCAGCCGGTGCGCA
>JAHCIE010000341.1 GCA_026129385.1 Anaerolineae bacterium | reverse complement strand
TCGTTCATGCACACCGTCGCCTCGAACCTGACGCAGCTGGCCTTCGACTATCTGGATGGCCCCATCGCGGTAGTCGGGGCGCGTAACTGGATCACGCCCGCCGCCGAGATGGAGGATCTCTTTTTCCCGCAAGCCGCCTGGATTGTGGATACCGTGCACGAGCGCGCGCTGCCGCTGGCGGGCTACACTCCCGTCACGCGCCAGGCCGCGTCGGAGATCGTAACCCGCAACCGGGCGGGGATTTAGGTTCGCGGCCACGAAGGGGCAGAGACCCGTCCCTGCCCCCTTGACGGACGAATGGGACACGGACGAACACACAATGAGGTGGAACTCGTGAGCCAAACCAAGTATGCCCTGGGACTGGACTTCGGCACCGAGTCGGGGCGCGCGGTCGTGGTCGACGTTGGCAGTGGTCAGACCGTCGGCAGCGCCACCTACCGCTACGCCGACGGCGTCATCGACGAGAAGCTACCGGGGACGAGCATCCGCCTCGGCCCCGACTGGGCCTTACAGAACCCGGCCGACTACCTGGCGACCCTCAAGCAGGCTGTTCCTGAGGCGTTGAAGGTAGCAGGCGTGCAAGCCGACGATGTGATTGGCATCGGTATCGACTTCACCGCCTGCACCATCCTGCCAACGCGCGCCGACGGCACGCCACTGTGCTTCGAGGCTGAGTGGAAGGGCAACCCCCATGCCTGGACGAAGCTGTGGAAGCATCACGCCGCCCAGCCGGAGGCCGACCGTATCAACGCCGTGGCCGTGGAGCGGGGCGAAGCGTGGCTACCCCTGTACGGCGGGCGCATCTCGTCGGAGTGGCTGCACAGCAAGACGCTGCAAATCCTCGACGAGTCGCCTGACGTGTACACGGCGATGGACCGCATCGTCGAGGCGGGTGACTGGGTTGTCTGGCAGATGACCGGCGTGGAGAAGCGCAACGCCTGCGCCGCTGGCTACAAGGGCATGTGGAACAAGGCCACCGGCTACCCCAGCAATGACTTCCTACGCGCCCTCGACCCGCGCCTCGACGGCTTTCATCAAACGAAGGCGGCGGGCGAGGTAGTCGCACCGGGCGCGCGTGTCGGCCACCTGACCAGGCAGGCGGCGGCGTGGATGGGCCTACGGCACGGCATCGCCGTCGCCGCGCCAACCATCGATGCCCACGCCGCCGTGCCGGGCGCGGGCGTAACAACGCCGGGTCGCATGGCCCTCATCCTGGGCACATCCACCTGCCACATGATCGTGGACGAGGAACAGCACCTCGTGCCCGGCATCAGTGGCGTCGTCGGCGATGGCATCATTCCCGGTCTATATGGCTACGAGGGCGGCCAGGCTGGGGTGGGCGATATCTTCGAGTGGTTCGTGGAGAACGCCGTGCCCGGCTGGTACGAGCGCCGCGCAGCGGAGGCGGGCCTGAGCGTCTACCAGGCCCTGGAACGCGACGCCGCGCAACAGCGCCCCGGCGAGGCGGGTCTCATCGCCCTCGACTGGTGGAACGGCAATCGCTCGGTACTGGTCAACGCCGGGTTGAGCGGCCTGCTCATCGGCATGACTCTCGGCACGCGCCCGCCCGACATCTTCCGCGCCCTCATCGAGGCGACGGCCTTCGGCACAAGAATCATCGTTGACACCTTCGAGCAGAATGGCGTGCGCGTCAAGGAGTTGGTGGCATGCGGCGGCCTGGCCGAGCGCAACAAGCTCCTCTTGCAGATCTATGCCGACGTGACGGGCCGCGAGTTTGTCGTGGGCGGCACGGGTCAGGCGTCGGCGCTGGGCGCGGCCATGCTCGGCGCGCTGGCGGCGGGGCGTCAGGCGGGCGGCTTCGACTCACTCACCAAGGCGGCCCAGTCCATGGTCGCCGACACGGGCGAAACCTACAGGCCCAACGCGGCGCATCACAAGGTCTACCAGAGTCTCTTCGCCGACTACCAGCGCCTGCACGATACCTTTGGGCGCGGCGAGAATGACGTCATGCTGCGCCTGCGTGAGCTACGCCACCAGGGAGTGTAACCAGCGACACAGGCGAGGGGAGCGCCAGACCTACCGCCCGCGGTGACTCACGCCCCCTGCGCCCGCCACAATCAGGTCCGTAGCCAGGCCGATGAACAGGCCGTGCTCGACGATGCCCGCGCGGGAATTTAGCGCCACCGCCAGCCCCCGCGCATCGGCGATGGGGCCGAAGTTGCAGTCCAGAATCATGTTGCCCGAGTCGGTGACGAACCGCGCGCCGTCGCGCGTCTGTCGAACGACGCAGGTCGCGCCCAGGGCTTCAAGATAACGCGCCTGCGCCAGCCAGCCGAAGGGCAGCACCTCGACGGGCACCGGCCAGCGTGTTCCCAGCCGGGGTGATGGCTTCGTCTCATCCACCACGATAATCTCACGCGCGCTGACCTGGGCGACGATCTTCTCGCGTAGTAACGCACCGCCGCCGCCCTTGATCAGATTCAGCGCCGGGTCGACTTCGTCCGCGCCGTCAATCGTCACATCCAGGTCCTCGGGCAGGTCGTCGGGCAGCATGGGGATACCGAGCCGCGCGGCCTCGTGCGCCGTCGCCGTTGAGGTGGCGAAGGCGACAATGGCGCGCAGCTCACCGCTTCGCAGTCGTTCCGCGATGAGGCGCGTCGCGAAGATGGCCGTGCTGCCAGTACCGAGACCCACCCTCATCCCTGATTCCACGAATTGTACCGCTCGATGCGCAGCCTGTTCCTTGTAGTACGCCAGGGGATCGGCCGAGACCGATGCTGGATTCATACACACCCCCTTACCCCACCCTCGGCTCGACCCTCGCCGCCGCCGCCGCATCGACTAGCCAGTGCGCCTCGCCATTGAGTGGCTGAATCAACTGCGCGGGCCACACGTCGGGCTGATACGGCCCGTGAAGCACGTTCCACAGCATATCCGCTTTGGCCGCGCCTTCCACCAGAAAGGCCACGCCGCGCGCCGCGTTGATGAGCGGCGCGGTGAGGGTCACCCGCCAGGTCGCCATGACCTCGACGTACTGGGGCGCTACCCAGCGCGCCTGTTCCCTCAAGACCGCCGTACCCGGGAATAGCGACGCGGTATGGCCGTTATCGCCCATGCCCAACAGGATGAGATCGAAACAGGGCAAGGTGGCGGCGCGGAAGAAACGCTGCACCTCCTGCTCGTAGGCCAGCGCAGCCTGGGCCGGGTCGATCTCCCCCAGAATGCGGTGAACATGGGCCGGCGGCAGCGCGACGTGGTCGAGTAGGGTCTCCCGCGCCATGCGGTAGTTGCTGCGCGCATCGTCGGGCGGTACACAGCGCTCGTCGCCAAACCAGACGTGCGTCGCTTGCCAGGCCACCCGGTCCTTGAAGTCCGCACTCGCCAGCCGCGCGTAGATAGGCCGGGGCGTGCCGCCCCCGGACAGGGCGACGACGAAGCGGCCGCGCTCAGCCACGGCCTGCGCCGCGCACTGAGCGATAAACTCAGCCGCCCCAGCTACAAGGTTCTGCCTGTCCGGGAATACGCGCAGGTGGGGCATGTCGGCGCTCAACGTCGGCCGCGCAGCGTGCGATAGCGACGGATCAGCGTGTTGGTGGAACTGTCGTGCTGGAGATCGGGCGGATTGGCGCTCGCCAACTCAGGGATGATGCGCGCCGCCAACACCTTGCCCAGTTCCACGCCCCACTGATCGAACGAGTCAATGTTCCAGATGATACCCTGGGTAAAGACGCTGTGCTCGTACAAGGCGATCAGCGCGCCGAGAATCTCCGGCGTCAGCAGGTCGGCCAGGATGACGCTGCTTGGTCGGTTACCCTCGAAGGTGCGATGGGGAACCAGCCAGTCCGGCGTGCCTTCCGCCTTGACCGCCTCGGCCGTCTTGCCGAACGCCAGGGCCTCCGCCTGGGCGAAGATATTTGACATCAGAATGTCGTGATGATCGCCCAGCGGGTTGAGGCTGTTGGCAAAGCCGATGAAATCGCACGGAACCAGCTTGGTCCCCTGGTGAATCAACTGGTAAAACGAGTGCTGCCCATTGGTCCCCGGCTCGCCCCAGTAGATAGGCCCCGTCTGGTAGTCGTCAATGGGCGCGCCTTCCAGCGTCACATACTTACCGTTGCTCTCCATGGTCAGCTGCTGCAAGTAGGCGGGGAAGCGCTTCAGGTATTGGTCGTAGGGCAGCACCGCCACCGTCTGCGCGCCAAAGAAATCGTTGTACCAGACGCCCAGCAGGCCCATCAGCGCCGGGAGATTGTGTTCCAACGGCGCGGTGCGGAAGTGCTCGTCCA
>JAHCIE010000340.1 GCA_026129385.1 Anaerolineae bacterium | reverse complement strand
GCGACAGGAAGCGCGATCGACCAGAAAGCCACCGACCAGCGGGCCGATCAGACTAGCGATGCCCCACACGCTGGAGAAGAGGCCCTGGACGCGGGTGCGTTGCTTGAGGGTGAATACGTCGCCGACGATGGTGAACGATAGGGGAATAAGCGCGCCGGCGCCGAGACCCTGGATGGTGCGGAAGAGGATGAGTTGGGGCATGTTCTGGGACAGGCCGCTGAGGGCGGAGCCGACCAGGAAGATTGCCATGCCGATGAGGAAGATAGGGCGACGACCGAACTGGTCGGACAGACGACCGAAGATGGGCGTCATCATCGTACTGGCCAGGGCGTACACCGAGAACACCCAACTGTACTGCGCCAGTCCACCCAATTGGGAGATGATGGTGGGCATGGCTGTGCCGACGACGGTCAGCTCCACCGCCGCCAGGAAAAGCGCGAGCATGACCGAGGCGGTGATGATGACCAGGCGAGTTCGGGACACTGCGAGACTCCTTTGCCTCACCAAGCAAGTGACGCCCATGCCGGGCGTCACTCTCATCGCTCAAGTATAGGGCCGCGCGGGCTGATGTCAAACTTAGCCCTTCATCATCAGCAACAGCATGATCAGCGGGGTCTGGGCCACGACGCTGTGGGGCAGATGGGCCTCCATGTGGATGACGGCGTTGGGGCCGACGTCGAAGCTGTCGCCACCGACCGTTACGCGCGCCTGGCCATCGACGATGTGGATGATGGCGGGCATGGCGGCGGTGTGCTCCGACAGTTCCTGGCCGGGGCTGAAGCCGAACAGGACAGCCTTGACGCCGTCGCGCGTGTACAGGGTGCGGCTCAGGATGCCGTCGGGCGGCACGGTCAGGGCGGTGGACAGGTTTTCAATGTAGGTGTAGGGGGTGGACATATTGGTTCCTCCTTTGGGGTTGTCGTGGGGCGCGTGATGCGCGAAATGTGACGCGTGCGAAGCAGGTTTCAGGTTGTAAGTTGAAGGGCGCCTCTAACAGAGATTCTAGGCGGCTTCAACCCTCAACTCTCATTCTCCCATCCATCGCCCCACCAGTCGGTCTTAGCGTGGTGGGGGGCAAGGTGGCGCGGCGACGGTTCGGCGGCCGGGTAGCCGACGTAGATGAAGCCGACGATGGCGTGGTCGGGGGGCAGGCCGAAGGCGGCTTTGGTGCGGGGGTCGTAGGCGACCTCGCCAGTGCGCCACATGGCCCCCAGGCTGCGACTCCCCGCCACCAGTAGCATGTTCTGGATGGCGGCGGCGACGGCCTCGGTGTTCTCAGTGGCGACGACCTTCGGGCCGCTGGGCGGCTCGGCGATGGCGACGATGATCACCGGCGCACGGTAGGCCTTCGCGCGTACGCCCGCCGCCGCGCGTTGGGCGGCGTCGCTGGTGGGATCGGCGTGCTTGCCGCGTTCGATGTCTGCCCACACATCGGCCAGGTGGTCGCGACCGGCGCCGGTCAGGACGATGAAGCGCCAGGGTTCGACCTTGTGATGATTGGGGGCGTAGGTGGCGGCCTCTAGCATCGCCTCAATATCGGCGCGGGCTGGCAGCTCGGAGCGCACCTTGCCGACGCTGCGGCGGGTGCGGATGATGTGGAGAATGTCCATAGCACGTCCTTCGAGGGTCAATCATACACGCATTGGGCAAGGCGAGATACCTACAACGAAGTCGATCTAGTGGTTCCTTGCCCTTCGCCCGTGGCCGGCGTCGGGTCGTTGGCCTTGCGTCCCTGGTTGCCGCTGCCAAGCAGCGAGAAGATGGATAGGCCGGAGACGAGGGTCAGGATGAGGGCGGGAACGGCGGCGCGGTGGAAGAAGCCCTCCGACGTGGCCGACCAGATGGCGAGGGCCAGAGTCTTGAAGCCGATGGGCGCAAGAATGAGGGTGATGGGTAACTCCTTCATCACGGTCAGGAACACCAATGCCGCGCCCGCGACCAGGCCGGGCCGCACCAGGGGCAGGGTGACGCGAAAGAGGACGGCCAGCGGAGCGCGCCCCAGGCCTCGCGCCGCCTCTTCCAGGCGGGGGCTGACGAAGAGCAGCGAGTTGCGCGTGCTACCCACCGCCTGGGGTAGGAAGCGCACCATGTAGCCGAACAGGAGCAGCGGCAGCGTCTGGTACAGCAGGGGCACGTAGCGCGCGCCGAAGAAGACTAGCGCCAGAGCGATGACGATGCCGGGCAGGGCGTAGCCCGTGAAGGTCATCCGTTCGAGCAGCGTCGTGCGTCGGCTGGGGTAGCGCACGGCCAGGATGGCGACGGGCAGCGCGGCGGCGACAATGACGATCGCGGCCAGGGTCGAGACGCCCACCGAGCGCACGGCGTCGGCGGCGACGAAGCCCAGCGCCTCCCCCGCGACCACCCCCTCCACCGCCCAGTATACCACGACCAGCAGGGGCATGACCAGGGCCAGGCCAACCACCCCCCCGACGAACAGCAGCGCCGGCGCGGTCCACGGTCCCAGGCGCACCCGGCGGCCGGCGCGCCCTACTCCGACGGATATTCGGTCGTGGCGGGCCTTCCCGCGCGCTCGTACCTCTAGAGTCAGCGCGGCGCCGGTCAGGGCGACCAGCATCAGGGCCAGGACGGCGGCCAGGGCACGGTCGAAGGAGGCCGAGTATTGCAGATAGATGACGCGGGTGAAGGCATTGAACTGTAGGAGGGATACCGCGCCGAAGTCGCTCAGCGTGTACAGGGCGACCAGGAGCGTGCCCGCGGCCAGGGCTGGCCTCAGGTGGGGCCAGGTGACGCGGCGGAAGGTTGACCAACCGCCATGGCCCAGGCTGCGCGCCGCCTCATCCAGCGATGGATCCATGCTCTGTAGGGCAGCCCGCACGCTGAGCAGAATGTAGGGGTAGCTGACCATGACGAGGGTTAACGCTGCCCCCGGTAGTCCGTAGATGTCAGGTAGACGCTCGACGCCCAGCGGGGCCAGGGCCTGTTGTACCAGGCCGCGCGGGCCGAGGGCGGCGATAACAGCGAAGGCCGCCACGTAGGAGGGCATGACCAGGGGCAGCACGGCCAGCGCCGTCCACACCCGGCGGCCGGGCAGGTCGGTGCGCACCAGCAGCCAGGCCAGTGGTACGGCGATGAGCGCGCAGATGGTTGTTACCACGGCCACCAGGCCGACCGTGTTGAGCAATACCTGGAAGGTGCGAGGACGTAGGGCGAACTCAACCGCCGCCGGGCCGACCTCTGCAACGCGGATCAGCAGGTAGGCGATGGGCAGCAACATCCCCGCGGCGACCAGGGCCGCGAGGATGACGAGGCTGCGGGGGGGGCGGCGCGGCGCAGTCGGCCGCACCAGGTCGGGAACCTGAACGACGGCCTCAGCCTCTGTTGCGGCGACCTCGCGCTGGGTCGCCGCCGTGTCCGCGGTGCGCACGCCCCGAGTCACTGTCGTCTCAGGACAGCACGCCCGCGTCGCGCAGCAGCTTGAGCGTGCCTTCCAGGTCGGCCAGACTGCTCAGGTCCAGCTTGGGCGTCTGAATCTGGTCCAGGGGCTTGAGAGTCGGCCCCGGCTTCACACCGGCGGCCAGGGGATATTCATAGGTCTGGTTGGCGAAATACGTCTGCGCCTCCTCGGACATCAGGAAGGCAATGAGAGCCTCAGCGGCCGGTCGGTTCTTGACGGTGGGCAGGATGCCCAGGCCCGCCACATTGATCATGGCTCCGATGTCTCCGCCACGGGGGGAGTAGTTGGCGACGGGGTAGCTGTCGCCCAGCTTGGCCTTCTGCTGGTATAGATAGTAATGGTTGGCCAGGCCGACCTGAATCTCGCCCTTGGCGACGGCGTCCAGGATGGCGGGGTTATTGGCGTAGGCACGCACGCCGTTGGCCTGCATGTCCTTCAGCCACTTGGTAGCGGCGGCGTCGCCCTGGGTTGTGCGCAGGGCCGTCACGAAGGACTGGAACGAGGCGTTGGTAGGCGCCCAGCCCACCTTACCTTGCCACTTGGGGTCTGTCAGGTCGAGGACCGAGTCGGGCAGGTCGCTCTCCTTGAGTTCCTTGTTGTTGTAGACGATGACACGCGCCCGTCCTGACACGCCTACCCAGTCGCCCTTGGGCGAGCGGAAGCGCGGGTCCACCTTGCTCAGCAGCGCGTCAGGCAGGGGCGTCAATCGCTGGCGGTTGGACAGCGCGCCCAGCGCGCCTGCGTCCTGGGCGAAGAAGACATCGGCGGGCGAGTTGTTGCCCTCTTCGAGGATGGTGGCGGCGAGTTGCGCGGTGTCGCCGTAGCGCACCTGGACAT
>JAHCIE010000034.1 GCA_026129385.1 Anaerolineae bacterium | reverse complement strand
GCTACTGAGGGAGGGTGTCATGCCGACGATTGAGTTCAGCATCAACCCGACGACGGGCGAGCTGAAGATGCACATCCAGGGCATCGCCGGGCCCACGTGCGACGACGTCGCCAAGCTGGTGGAAGAGCTGGTGGGAAAGCCCACCCGCGAGCAGAAGACAGCGGAGTACTACGCACGGGTGCAGGTGCAGTCCAGGGTCAAACCGAGGGGGCGACGATGAGGGAACAGACGTGGATTGTGGACCCGGCGACAGGTGATCTGGTGGCGGAAGGACTGACGGCGGAGGAGGTGTCTGCGCTGGCCGACGACCTCCTCCCGACGGGCCACGACCTCAACTGCGCTCGCCCTCTGGTCAGCCTGCCCTTGCCTGACTCGACGCCGTCGTCAGGCCCGATATTGCGCGTCGCCCGCCTCTATCACAGTTCAGTGGTCGACGGCCCCGGACGCCGGAGCGTGTGCCAAGTCCAGGGCTGCACCCTCGGCTGTCCTCAATGCGGACTCAGTTCGACCCATCCAACGGATGGCGGCGTTCTGCTCAGTGTGGAGACGGTGGCGGGCCTCTTGCTCGACCCCGCCAGCCAGCCGCGGGATGGGATCACGATCACAGGGGGAGAGCCGACGCTTCAGCCGAACGGCTTGCTCGCGCTGCTGCAACGCCTCAAGGCCCACGGTGTCCACATCGTCGTGTACAGCGGCTACACCCTCGAAGCCCTGGCTCAACGCCCTGAGCCTGAGATCCACGCTTGCCTGCGGCTGATTGATCTCCTCATCGACGGCCCCTTCGTTGCGCGGCTGGCTGACGACGCCGGCGAGTGGCGGGGGAGTCGTAACCAGCGCGTGATCCCGAAGCCAGGGGAGTGGCTGGAGCAAGCCGAGGCAGTTGAGATCGACTGAGCCAGCGTGTGGCATCAAGGAGGCGAGGTCTTGGCGCTACGGCCTCCGCCTCCTTGATGCTATACGGTCTCCCCTCAAGCGGTCTGATGAGGTGCGCTCCCGAGCTAGACTCGCTCAAGAGGCCGGTATGGCGTAGGCGGAAGTTCAACCCGAATGGCATCCCCAGGCCGCACCTCGCCGCCTGTGACGACGATCCCCATCACCCCTGCTTTGCGGATCAGGGTGCCCTGCGTATCTCGATCGAGCACGGCCGCCATCAAGCCGGGCTGGAAGGTGTCGAGTTGGGCGCACGGGTTGCGTAGCCCCGTGACCTCGACGACGGCGCTCTCGCCCAGATGGAGACGGGTACCCGTCGGCAGGCTCAACAGGTCCATCCCCTGGGTGGTGATATTCTCGCCCATGTCGCCCGCCGACACGTTGAAGCCTTTGGCGCGCAATTCGTCGAACAGCTCCGCCTGGATGAGATGCACCTGGCGCAGGTTCGGCTGGCTGGGGTCCTGGCGGACCCGTGAGCGATGCTTCACCGTCTCGCCTAGGTGGGCGTCCCCCTCGACACCCAGGCCCGCCAGCAAGCTGATGCTTGCCTGGGGCTGTTTGCTGAAGGTATGACTGCCGCTGCAACTCACCGACATCACCGTCCCATTCATTTCGGCCTCCCATGTCTTCGGCAGGTCATGGTCCCATGCCCGCTAGGACGAACAGCCCTGTTCGAACTGCTTCAGGGCAGCCCGCGCTTCCACATCAACCTCCTCCATACGCTCGCCCGGCGTGGGGTAATACGCAATACGTTCCAGTTCAGGGCGCAGTTGCTCCCCTATCTGGGGCACCATCTCTCTCATGACGAGATCAATGCACCAGTATTTCCAGACATCGTCGTCTCCCGTGAGCACCTCTCGTATCGTCGGCAAGACCGGCTCACCGATAGAGGCGAGAAACCGGCCTATCGGGCGCGAGATCGGCCAGTTGCCATCCTGCAGCCACTCTGCGATATCACGCAGCACGGGCGCAATAGCCGGATATCCAAGGTCGACGAGCGCCTTGACGTGTTCGACGTCGGACCGATGGCGTGGAAGGAGGGAGCGAGGGTCAACTTCCATATCAACCTCGGCAAGGGGTGGTGACATAGCAGAAAGGTGCAATTGTCTATATGATCTGACAGAGTTCTGTCCTCTCCATGCTCGGCTCGGTCAATTCTACCTGGCACCGCTTCCCCTAAGCAAGTGGCGTTCGAGGCGGCGGCTCATGGGCCTGTGACATCAGCGAGGGCTTCGACGTCGAGGGCCAGCAGGCTCAGGGCAGCGCCCTCGCGCTGGAGACGGCCACGCACCACCAGCAGCGCCTGGTCCCAGGTCTCGCGTCGGCGCTCGTACACGTCGGGGCGGAGGATGAGGTTGACCAGGCCCGTCTCGTCCTCCAGGGTGAAGAAGACGTGGCCCTTCGCCGTCGGGGGACGCTGGCGGACGACCGCCTCACCGGCGACGCGGGCCACCTCGCCGTCGCGGCGGTGGGTCAGGTCCTCGCACGTCAGCACGCCGGCCGTCGTCAGTTCCTGGCGGTACAGGCGCATGGGGTGGTCGCCTGGAGCCATGCCGAGCAACTCCACCTCCCAGGCCAGGGCCTCCCGCTCCGTCAGGTCGGGTAGGCTCGCCGGTTCCACCGGGGCCACCAGGTCCAGCGCTTCCTCGCGGTAGTCCAGCGCGCCCAGGTCCCACATCAGGGTGCGCCGCTGCCCTTCCCCCCCGCTCATCTCGTCCAGCGCGCCTGACCGGATCAGGGTCTCGACCAGGGCGCGGGGCAGGCGGGTGCGGTGGCACAGGTCGACCAGGTTGACGAAGGGCTGCTCGCTCCGCGCCGCGAGCAACCGGGCATGGGCGGTCGGGCCGAAGCCGTGGAGGTAGCGCAGCCCCAGCCGCACCGCCTCGCCCTCGATGCGGCACGTCTCCGCGCTACGGTTGACGTCGGGGTGACGAATGACGACGCCGTGGCGCTGGGCGTCGCCCATGATCACCGACGGCGAGTAGAAGCCCATCGGCTGGTGGTTGAGCAGGGCGCAGGTGAACTCGGCCGGGTGGTAGAGCTTGAGCCAGAGGGACTGGTAGGCCAGGTGGGCGAAGGCCGCCGCGTGGCTCTTGCAGAAGCCGTAGGCGGCGAAGGCCGCCAACTGGTCGAAGACGGTGTGGGCCGTCGCCTCGGCCAGGCCGTTGACGGCCGCCCCCTGGACGAAGCGCGCTCGCAGCCGCGCCATCTCGCCGGGGCCGCGGTCGCGGGACATGGCGCGGCGGAGATGGTCGGCCTCGCCGCCGCTGAACCCCGCCGCGACCATCGCCACCCGCAGCACCTGCTCCTGGAACAGGATGACCCCCAGGGTCTCGCGCAGCACCGGTTCCAGCGAGGGATGGGGATAGGTCACCGGCTCCAGGCCCGCCCGCCGCCGCAGGTAGGGGTGGACCATGCCGCCCTGGATGGGGCCAGGCCGCACGATGGACACGGCCACGACGATGTCGTCGAAGCAGCGGGGCTTGAGGCGGGGGAGCATGGAGATCTGGGCACGAGACTCGACCTGGAAGGCGCCGATCGTGTCGCCCGCGCAGAGAAGGTCGTAGATGCGGAGGTCGTCCAGGGGCAGGCGGTCCAGGGGCGGGGGCGTGCCCGTGCGCGCCGCGATGAGGCGGGCGGCCTCGTCCACCAGACCCAGCATCCGCAGGCCCAGCAGGTCGAGCTTGATGAGGCCCGCGTCTTCCACGCTGTCCTTGTCCCACTGGACCACGACCCGCCCTGGCATCGTGGCCCGCTCGACGGGCACGACCTCGACCAGGGGGGCGGCGGTAATGAGCATGCCGCCGCTGTGGATGGAGAGATGGCGCGGGAGACCTTCGAGAAAGTGGCGAGTGGCGAGTGACGAGTAGCGAGGAGAAGAGGGGGCCGCATGGCGCTGCTGCTCTCCGCCTGCTCCGTGCTGTGCGCTGTCTTCCTCCTCACTGCCCGCCTCACCTTCATGCCTGTCCTCTGTGCCCTGTGCCCTGTCCCCTTCTGGCCTGCGCGTAACGCCGCGCACCACTGAGAGCCACTGACCACTGACCACTCTCTCCATGTCGCGGCGGGCGGAGCGGTCGCGGAAGGTGACGACGTTGCAGACCATGGCCGTGTGCTCGGCGCCGTAGCGGTCGTAGACGTACTGGATGACCTCCTCGCGGCGGTCGGCGGCGAAGTCGATGTCGATGTCGGGCATGGTGTGGCGGTCGTCGCTGAGGAAGCGCTCGAAGAGGAGGTTGAAGCGCAGCGGGTCCACCGGCGTGATGTCCAGCAGGTAGGCCACCAGGGAGTTGGCCGCCGAGCCGCGCCCCTGGTAGCGGATGCGTTGGCGCTGGGCGAAGCGGACGATGTCCCAGACCACCAGGAAGTAGCCCGCCAGGCCGGTCTTCTCGATGACGTCCAGCTCCCGCGCGAGTTGGCGGCTGGCGTCGGGCGTCACGGGTTGGACCTTGCGGTGGAGGCCCTGCTGGCACAGGTCGTAGAGGAAGCTGAAAGGCGTGTGGCCGTCGGGGACGGGGAAGGCGGGCAGGCGCTGGCCGCTGAAGTCGAGACTGACCTGGCAGCGCTCGGCGATGCGAAGGGTATTGGCCAGCGCATCGGGGAAAGCCTTGAACAGTCGAGCCATCTCGGTCGGGGACTTGAGGCAGGTCTCGGAATTGGAGCGCAGCAGGCCGCGGGCGTGGGCGTCGTCGAGGGTGGTGAGGTGGTGGATGGCGACCAGCACATCCTGCAGACGATGCTCGGCGCGGGTGGCATAATGGACATTGTTGGTGGCGACCAGGGGCAGGTCGAGGCGTCGGGCAAGGTCGACCAGGCTGCGGATCAGGGACGGCTCGTCCGGCAGCAGGTGGCGTTGCAGCTCGACGAAGAGGTGGTCGGGACCGAAGACCTCGCGCAGGCGAGCGGCGGCCAGGGAGGCCGTCTCGGTGTCACCCCGCAACAGGGGCGCGGCGACGGGTCCACGGCGGCAGCCGGACAGGGCGATGAGACCGTGGCAGTGGGCGCGCAGGGCGTCCCAAGGGAGCCGAGGTGCACTCTTGCCAGGCCATGGAGGGGAGTAGCGAGTGGCGAGTGACGAGTAGCGAGAAGAAGAGGGGAGAGCAGAACGTCCCGCTGTCTTGTCTTCACTCGCAACACGCCCCTCGTCACTCGCAACTCGTCCCCAGGAGAGGAGGCGGCAGAGATTGGCGTAGCCGGCCTGGGTCTCAGCCAGCAAGGTGAGATGGCTCTCACCCTCCAGCGTCACCTCGGCGCCGATGACGGGGTGCAGCCCGGCGTCCCGCGCCGCGCGCCAGAAGCGTACCGCGCCGTACAGGGCATCGTGGTCGGTGAGGGCGAGGGCGGATAGTCCCAGCCGCGCGGCCTCCTCGACCAGCGCCTCTGGCGACGACGCGCCATCGAGCAGGGAGAAATGGCTGTGGGCGTGCAGTTCGGCGTACATGGCAGAGAGTGATGAGTGACGAGTGGCGAGTGGATGAGAGACGAGTAGGGGGTAGCGAGTGGCGAGCGCAGAGAACGGTGCCGCCTCGTCACTCGTCACTCGTCACTCGCTACTCGCTACTTCTTCAGTCGTAGACTCGGATCAAGGACCACGTCTGGCCGTCCAGGTCGCGGGCGAGAAGGCACAGCAGGCCGTCGCGGGTCGTGACCTTGAGGTACTCGCGCCAAGCGTCGGGTTCGCTCCGCCACCACATCTCGCTGGCCCGCCAGCGGTTGCATACGGCGTCCACCTGGTGGGCGTGCCCGCGCCAGACGAAGCGTACGGGCCGCCCGTCGGCGGTGGCCGTCATCTGCACCCGCTCGCCCTCGACCCACAGGGGCGACACTAGGCCACGTCTCGCCACGTGGCGCGCCGCTCGACGCGCAGTGCCTGGGGCTGGGAGACGCTGGCCTGCCACAGCCGCCCCGACCCGTAGCGCCGCCGCAACAGATGAGCGAGGGCCGTCAGGTCGTGGGGCTTGGCTGGGGACGGCCACAGGGCGAGCTGGCCGCCCGGCTCGTCCTGGAGGTCGAGGGTCAGGGTCAGGCTGGATACCGCCCCCTCCCAGCCGCCCCGCTCCCAACGTTGGCGAAGTAGCTGCGCCAGCCGTCGCCGCTCGGCGGTCGGCGTCACCAGCGCCCATCGCTCCCGCGCCTGCCCGCCCGTTGTCCACGTCCATGTCGCCGTCAGGGTGTGGGCGGTCTGCAGGCGGTCGCGCAACTGGGTCAGGGGCGCGTCCAGGAGCTGGATGGCCCTCAGAAGCAGGGGCGGCAGGGCGTCCAGGGGCGGGTCAAACTCGGTGGTGACGGTCAGGCTGGGGCGCTGGCGGCGGGGCATGACGGGGCGGTCGTCCTGGCCCCTGGCCCAGCGCTGGGCGAGTTGTCCCGCCGCGCCGAACTGCTGGAGGACGGCGCGCGTCGGCAAGTCGGCGTATTGGCCGAGGGTGCGCAGGCCCAGGTAGCCCAAGCGCAGGTGGGTTTCGGCGGGCAGGGGCAGCAGGCGCAGGGGCAGCGGGCGCAGGAACGGTCGCTCGGCGCGACCCAGCACGATCCGCACCGCGCCGGGCCGCGTCTGGTCGGCGGCGGCGTGGGCGGTGAACTTGCCGCTGTCGCAGCCGATGGCGGGTTGAAGGCTGTCGCCCAGCTCCGCCCGCACCCGCCGCCCCAGGTCCTGGCAGAAGGCCAGCGCGGTCGGCTCGGTCAGGTCGGGGACGTCGACCCAGGCGCGGCCCAGGCTGGCGGCCTCGACGCGGGAGGAGTACTGGTCGAGGACGTCGAGCAGGGCGTTGAACTCGGTCTGACACTGGGCGGCGTCCACGTCGTGCACCTGGAGGTCGGCGCACTGGGCGCGGGCCTGACGCGCGAGCTGCCCTATCTGGACCCCGACGGCGAGGGCGGAGGGGGTCGCCGCCACGACCCGCTCGTCGGGGCCGAGCAGGGCCAGGGGGCGGGTGAGCATATTTGGCTCGTGGCGGGCCTGGAGGGCCAGGGGGAAGGCGGGCACGGCGCAGGTGAGGATGGGCATGGGCTACAGACCGTTCCCGCGCACGGTGCCGTTGAAGCGAATGTCGATGGTCACGCGCTGGCCCGATGGACCCAACTTGTTCTTCTGGACCTGGACCTGGACCTGGTAGCCCCGCACGTCGGGGCCGAGGGTGTGCCAGCGCTCGCGGGTCAGGGCCAGGCGGACGGCGGCGTGGTGGGCCAGGGCCTGAGCCGCCGGGTCACCGGCCAGGGAGGCCAGCAGGCCCTGGCCCAGGGATGGCGGCTCGTCGAGGACCAGGCAGGCGACGCCCGAGCGGGCCAGGCGGCCGGCCACGTCGTCGAGGACGCCCGCGGCGTAGCGGCGGGTGGTCGCGTCCTGGCCCAGCGCCGACCAGGGGTCGAAGACGCAGGCGGCCCAGGCCGGTTCGGCGGCGATGTGCAGGAGCATGTCCAGGGCCTGACGGCCGTCGATGGGACGGGCCACGAGGAGTTGGTCCAGGTCGACCCCACAGCGTTGGAGGTAGTCGGCATCGCAGGCGTGGTGGAGGTCGAGGTAGGCGACGGGATGGCGGCCGCGGGCCTGGGCGCGGGCCAGGACCAGGGCGGCCAGGGTGCGCTTGCCCGAGGTGGGGGCGCCGCCGAGGACCGTGAGCCGGCCGCGGGGCAAGCCGCTGATACCCAGAGCGGCGTCGAGGTCAGGGAAGCCGGTGGGGACGTGGGGGACAGACGCGGGGGCGACACCCTGGCGGAGGGCGGCGGGGCCGTGGCGCTGCTGGATGATGGTGATGGTGTGGTCGAGACGCTGCTGGCGCGAGGATTTGCCCGCCATGCCCGTGCCTTTGCTGAACGAACGGTACGGGCATTATATCTCGAACATATGTGCTATGTCAACGCGCTTCACCCACATTTCACGAGTACGGGTGGTTCAAGCGGAGCGCTACGTGCCCTCCGCTTCTCTTTTCGCAAGGAGGTATCTGTATGGACCTGACGATGGACCAGGCGAGCCTGGCTCGCGGCCTGCGGCTCACGGGACGCATCGCCCCCAGCCGCTCCCCCCTGCCCATCCTCCAGGGCGTCTTGCTCGACGCCTCGGAGACGGGCCTGACCCTCACCGCCACCGACGGCGACCTGGGCGTGACGACCACCCTGCCCGCCGAGGTGACCACTCCTGGCTGCCTGGCCCTGCCTGCCCGCCTGCTGAGCGAGTACGTCGCCCAGCTGCCCGCCCATCCCGTGCGCCTGACGCTGGATGAGCGTCGCCAGCGCGTCCACGTCACCTGCGGCGCGACCTCGGCCCACATCGGCGCCTGGCCCGCCGACGAGTTCCCCACCCTGCCCAACCCCGCCGACGATTGGGCCTTCGACCTGGACACCAAACGGCTGCAAGAGGCCTTGTCGAGGGTGGCCTTCGCCACGGCCCACGACACGAGCCGCCCGGTCCTGAGCGCCGTGTTGTTCGACTTCGGCCCCCACGGCCTGACCCTGGCCGCCGCCGATGGCTTCCGCCTCGCCCGCGCTGTCCTGCCCGACGCTTCGGGGACCGAGCGCAGCCTGCTGGTACCTGAGCGGGCGGTGGCCGAGTTCGACCGCCTATTAGGGGAAGGCCCGACGGCGCGCCTGGCGCTGACAGGGGAAGCCAACGGCCTGACCCTGACGGTCGGCCCCACCCGCTTGTTCACGCGCCTGGTTGATGGTCGCTTCCCCGACATAGCCCGGGTCATCCCCTCCGCCTGGCAGACGCGGGTGGTGGTGGAGACGCGGGCGTTGCGCCAGGCGGTGAAGGTGGCGAGCCTGTTCGGGGCGCAGGGGGATGCGAAGCCGGTCGTCCTGATGGTCGAGGGCGACGGGGTCGTGCTGCGCTCGCGGGGGGATGAGACGGGCGAGGCGCGCAGCGAGTTGGCCGCAACGGTGGAGGGGGACGCCCAGGGGGTGGCCCTCAACACCCGGCTGCTGACCGACCTGCTGGAGGTGCTCGCCGCGCCCCAGGTGGAACTGAGGTGGGTCAGCCCCCAGACGCCGGTGGTCATCCAGGGAGTGGCGGACAAGGCGACCGATGACCTTGCCGTGGTCATGCCCCTCCACGATCCGAAGCTGCTGCGGCAGCCGCGGACGGCCCTTCAGGAAGCATAGCCTTGCCGCTGGGCGAGGGTAACCTACCTGCCCTGAGGGAATGAAGGAGAAGCACATATGGATGAGATAGAAGAGACTGTGGTTGAGCCTGCGGACGAGGAGACGGCTGCTCCTGCCGCGTCCGGCCCCTCTGCCGCCTCAAGCCGCACCCTGCGCCTCGCCTTGACCCTGCACCCGGTGGAGACGGGCTACCGGGCCCTGCTGGCCGTGGGCGCCGACGACTGCGACCCGCTCCTCCAACAGGTCGAGGTCGACGGCTGGCCCGCCCTGGCCGAAGCGTTGCAGGACTTGACCGACGCGGCCGCCATCCGCTGGCGTGAGCAGCCGCGCAACCCCGCCCTCACCCTACCGCCGAAGCCGACGCCTACCGCGAAGCACACGACCGGGCGAGCGACCGAGGCGCGTACGGCTAGCCCGGGCGCGGGCGATGGCGAGACAAGGCCTGCCGTTGCGGACACTGCTCCCAGCGGCCAACTCGCTCTGTTCGACCCAGGAGGCTGATCATGGCCCGTATCTTCGTCTACGACGGTCGGCAGTTCCCCGATCCGAATCCCGACGTGGCGGTGGATGAGGTCCGCCGTCAGCTGAGTGTCTTCTTCCCCGAGCTGACCAACGCCGACGTGCGCGAGGAACGTCGCGGCGAGGACACCGTCTATACCTTCAGCAAGCGCATCGGCACTAAGGGCGTGTCCCCGTTGCGACTGGCCGACGTGCTGCGTCAAGTGCCTGATGCGCGATTGCGGGTGTTCGAGCTAGCCCAGGAGTTGCTCGACGCCGAGGGCGAGCTGGCCGTGGACCAGGCGGGAGTCCGTCAGCCCGAGATTGCTCTGGCCATCGCCGAGGCGGACCACTACGCCCAGGCCACCCGTCAGGCCGTCCAGGCCCTACGCCGCCTGATGTGACCCTCGTCGGCCCCCTCAGCCTGGCCAAGGAATTGCGACGGACGGTGGTAGCCCCGCGGTCCGTCGCCGCTCTCCTGGCCGACCACGAGGCCCTCCTCCAGTTCCGCCGCCTCGCCCATGACCTGTTCCCTGACGAGGCCGAGGCCATCTGGAACGCTCGCCTGCCCGGCGAGCCTCGGGAGGTCGCGCGAGCCCAGGCCCTGGTCCAGCGTGTCCAGGCCCACTTCTTCCCCCTCTACGAGTGCGACGAGTACGACCAGCTCGTCTGGCGTATCCCCTTCCTGAGGTTGGGCTGGAGCCTGGAAGACTACCACGACCTGGAGCGCCGGCAGGGGGAATTGCTCCTGCTGACCCTGTGCCGGGCGCCGGTCGATGCCCGCGTCCCCCTTCTGGAGTGGGCGCGGACCTGCGTTTCCCACAACCTGCTGCGCCAGATCCCTGAGGGCGGCTTCCCCCTCGACGAGGTGCACGTCGCCTTCGACGACACGTCGTGTTCAGCGGTGGCCGACTTCGCCGCCTGGCTGTGGGGCGAGACGGGTAGCGTCTTCCTGGACGTGGACGACGAGATCGAGGTCGTGGACGCCGAGTGGACGCGGGAGAACGTCCTTGAGCTGACCCACCAGTGGCGACAGGCCGAAGCGCTCCTGGACCGGGTCGAGGCGCTAGCCGAGTGGCTGGAGGCCGACCCGGTCGCCCGCTTCCACCTGCTGGTCGAGGCTGCCCTCGGCCAGAATACCCATTTGGTCTATCAACGCAGCCGGAGGTTGTATGAACTGGAGATCACCGAGCGGGGATTGGTGTGTCCACGAGAAGACGACGGAGCCAGCGACCCTCTCGCCCTACCAGTGGGCGTTGCCCCCTAGCGTCGAGGTCGAGGCCGATCCGCTCCACCTGCGCCTGGACTTCCACCTGGAGAATGTGCTCCTCACGGACTACAGCGGGCCAGCAATTCGCGTGCGGCGCGTGTCAGCGTTGGAGGTGGCCCAGGCCCTGGCCGGACAGCTCGACCTGGGCAGTGGCCTGCTGCCCCCTGGTGCCCTGTGGTGGTCGCGGACACGGACGGGGAGCCAGGTGGCCGTGTGGCGCGAGGCGCGGGTGTGGGTCGTGAGCCTGCGGGAGGGGCCAGACCAACCCCTGCGCCGCCTGCGCCTGCCCCTGCCGGGCCTGGTCTTCGTCTGCGGCCACGGCCACACCCCCTTCGTCTTCGCCGCCAGGCGCTACCCACGCCGCGAGGACGATCCACTCTACCATGCGCCTGTGTTCAACGTGTTCCCGACGGGGCGTATCTGCCCAGGGACCGAGTCCTTCCCGCCCGACCCATCGAGGGTTCCCGAGAGGTTCTTTCACAGCGCCTTCTCGCCGCACCTGGGTCAGGGCAAGTCTCAGCGCTACCCTGACGACGTTGGGCGGTTGTGGGACAGCCTGCGCGGGCAGCGCCAGTTCCCGCTCGACGATCTCGTGCCACACCTGCGCGTCGGGGATGCCATGCGGCTGGGAGACTAACTATGCCCCTCGTCGACTACCTGATGTCCCACGACGGACCGCCCTCCCCCAGCGGTCAGGCCTATGACTACGTCGTGAGCGCCGACGGCCTGTGGGTTCAGGCCGAGAACGAGCATCTCGCCGCCCGTGTTCCCATCGCTCACTGCGAGGTGCGCGGCCTGGCCGCCCTGCATCCCGTCTTCACCCTTAAGCACGGATCCATCCCTCGCGACCTGTGGGTGCCCATCGTGGACGTCGCCAGAGCGTGGGCGGCCGAGGGCCAGGAGGTGCTCCTCACTGTCCGCCACGACCCGCGCCTGGGCTACCACCTGGTCGTGCCCCAGCAGGCCACCAGCCCGACGGAGGTCGCCTACGTCCCAGCCCCCGACGTCGTCCTGGAGATCCACTCCCACCACCGCTACCCGGCGCGGTTCAGCGTCCTGGACGACGCAGACGAGCAGCGTCTCGCCGTCTACGGCGTCCTGGGGCGGCTCGACACGGACCACCCCCAGATCCGCCTCCGCGTCGGCGTCTACGGCTACTTCATGGATGTGGCGTGGGGCGACGTGTTCGACGGCGAGCTTCAGGGCTTCTGCGACAGGACGCTTGAGGGCGAAGACGAGGAGGATGCCGATGAGCTACTGGCTTGACGTGAATGCCGGGCGCGGTCAACGACAAGGTGGCCCGGTCAAGGATGCCGTCGTCGTGCAGGTGGGCTGCGGCGGGACGGGCAGCTTCCTGGCCGAGGCGGTCTGCCGCCTTCTGATGGGCCGCGACGCCGACCTCTACGTGGTTGATCTGGACCGAGTCGAGCGGCATAACGTGGGGCGCCAGGCTTTCGATCCGGCCGATGTGGGCCAATTCAAGGCCCAGGTACTCGCTGAACGGCTGGCGCGGCGCTTCGGGCGGACGGTGGGCTACGCCGTCCAACCCTACGACGCGGGCTTGCACTCGCGGATCTTCCGCGCCCAGCCCAGCCGCCTGAACCTGCTCATTGGCGCGGTGGACAATGCTGACGCACGTCGGGCTTTGGCCGCTACTCTCGATGGCCGTCTCGATGTGTTGTGGCTGGACTGCGGCAACGGGCGCAACTCGGGCCAGGTGCTATTGGGCAACGCGACGCGAGCCGGGCATCTGCGGGGCGCCTTCCATCCAGAGCAAGGCATCTGCACGGCGCTGCCTGCGCCCTCCTTGCAGCGGCCTGACCTCCTCGAGGCGCCACCCACCCCTTTGCCGCGTCTCGACTGCGCCGAGGCCATTGCGGAGGAGCAGCAAGGGGCGACCATCAATCAGGTCGTGGCAGCGGTGGCGGCCAGCTACGTCGAGAGGTTGCTCGACGGAACGTGCCGGTCGATGGGTAGCTACGTCGACATGGACACAGGGATGTTGCGGACATTTCCGATTGAACCGACGGCTGTCGCCTCTGCCTCGCGCATTCACAGGTTCCAGGTGCCCTAGCCCCGTTCTTTCGCGGCATCAGGCAAGCGTAGCGATCTGAAGGAGGGGAGAGACTAAGTCCCTGTCCTCCTTCGACGTCGAACTCCAGCGTAACTGACAGGGCCGCTGCGCGTGAAAGCAAAGCATTCCATCTGCCGTGAAGGCAGGATACTTGCTCTTCCCTGCTTCGTCACCAGCTGCTAGCTGCCAATACCGCCGACAGCGCAGACCACTCGCTCCGTTTGGTATTATTTTTTATCGCGCGTAAAATACACGCCTCGACACTTCAGGGACTTGTACGTGCAGTCCCCCAGTTGCAGCCGTATAGGCAAGGGTTACTCCTACAACAAGTAGACGCGAGGGAGATCGGACTATGACTCATCACAGTGTGGGTACAGCATCGGGTCGAGATACTGCCCATGCCGCAATTGCCCTGGAAGGGCTGCATTGCCTGGAATGCGCGCAGGCTGTCGAGGCGGCCCTGCGCGCCAACCCCCACGTCACCAGTGTCCACGTCGACTGGCTCAACAACGTCGCCCACGTCGGCTACCACCCCGACATGATCACCGTCCCCGCCATCGAAGCCCTCATCGCTTCCACCGGCTGCTCGTGCGGCGCGACGGACGGCGCGGCCACCGACCACCGCGCCCACGTCATGCCCCCGCCTCAGCAGGGGCTGGCACACCTGGCTCACGGCGTCGAGACCCAGCCCATCACGATGGGCACACGCCATGATCGCATGCAGTACGAGATGCCCGCCACGGCGGCGGCTCATCACGCCCACGCGGCCCATGCGCCGACGACGATGAAGCGCGACGCCCACGACATGGCCGCTGAGGCTCATGCGGGCCACGACATGTCCGATCCCGGCATGGCGGCGGCGATGGAACGCGACATGCGCCACAAGTTCTTCATCGCCCTGCTGCTGACCATCCCCACCGTGCTCTACTCGCCCCTGGGCATGAACCTCCTGGGCGTGAGCCTGCCGACCTTCGGCCTCAGCCACAACGTCATCATGCTTGTCCTGAGCACGCCCGTCGTCTTCTACTGCGGCTGGCTGTTCATCGCGGGCGCCTACCACTCGCTGCGGCGGCGCGCCCTCAACATGAGCGTGCTCATCGCTACCGGCGTCCTGGCCGCCTACGTGTTCAGCGTCCTCATCACCGTCATCGGCGGCGAGACATTCTTCGAGGCGGCGGCCATGCTGGTGACCTTCGTCCTGTTCGGCCACTGGATGGAGATGCGCTCGCGGCGCGGCACCAACGACGCCCTGCGCGCCCTGTTCGACCTCGTGCCACCCCAGGCGACGGTGATGCGCGACGGTCAGGAGGTGACCATCCCCAGCAGCGAAGTGCAGCTGGGGGACATCGTCGTGCTCAAGCCGGGCGACAAGGTGGCCGTCGACGGCGAGGTGGTGGACGGCGCGACGAGCATCGACGAGTCGCTGGTGACGGGCGAGAGCCTGCCGGTGGCCAAGCGACCCGGCGACAAGGTGGTAGCCGGGTCCATCAACCGCACGGGCAGCGTGCGCTTTCGGGCGACGGCCGTCGGCGCGGAGACGACGCTGGCCCAGATCGTGGACCTGGTGCAGCGGGCGCAGAACTCCAAGGCGCCGGGCCAGCGGCTGGCCGACCAGGCGGCCCAGTACCTGGTCATCCTGGCCGTGGGGTCGGGCATCGTGACCTTCGTGGCCTGGTACTTCTTGGGCGGCGTGGGGGCGCTGACGGCGCTGACCTTCGCCATCTCGGCGGTGGTCATCGCCTGTCCGGATGCCCTGGGGCTGGCGACGCCGACGGCGGTGGCGGTGGGCACGGGCATCGGGGCGCGGCACAACATCCTCATCAAGGACGCCGCGACGCTGGAGGGCGTGTCACGGACTCAGGCTGTTGTCCTGGACAAGACGGGCACGCTCACCGAGGGCAAGCCGTCTCTCACAGACATCGTCACCAGCCACAATCCGGGCGAGGGCGAGCTGTTGCGCCTGGTGGCGTCGGCCGAGCGCGGCTCGGAGCATCCCCTGGCCGAGGCCATCGTGGCGGGCGCGAACGAGCGAGGGTTGGCGTTGACCGACGCGACGGGGTTCGAGGCGCTGGCGGGGCGGGGCATTCGGGCCGTGGTCGACGGCCGGGCGCTGCTGGTGGGCAACGCGCGGCTGATGGCCGAGAACGGCGTCGACGTGGCCGGGCTGGACGCGCAGATGGCCGCGCTGTCCTCGGCAGGCAAGACGCCCATGCTGGTCGCCGTGGATGGCCAGGCGGCGGGCCTTGTGGCTGTCGCTGACACGGTCAAGCCCAGCGCGCGTCAGGCCGTGGCGGCTCTCAAAGACCTGGGCATCGAGGTGGTGATGATGACCGGCGACAACCAGCGCACGGCCCAGGCGGTGGCGCGGGAGCTCGGCATCCAGCGCGTCTTCGCCGAGGTGCTGCCGGCCGACAAGGCGCGCTACGTCCAGCAGCTCCAGACTGAGGGCAAGCGAGTGGCGATGGTCGGCGACGGGGTGAACGACGCGCCCGCCCTGGCCCAGGCCGATACGGGGATCGCTATCGGGGCGGGCACGGACGTCGCCATCGAGACGGCCAAGGTGGTGCTGATGAAGAGTGATCCGCTGGACGTAACGCGGGCGATCCGGCTGTCGAAGGCAACGGTGGCGAAGATGAAGCAGAACCTGGTCTGGGCGTCGGTATACAACGTGCTGGCGATTCCCATCGCGGCGGGCGTGCTGTATCCGAGTTACGGCATCATGCTGCGGCCGGAGTGGTCGGCGCTGCTGATGTCCCTGTCGTCCATCATCGTGGCCGTCAATGCCGTCCTGCTCAAGCGTGTCGAGGGCGACCTCGGGCCGACGCCTGTCCCCACTTCCACCCTGCAACCTGAACCGGCTCGGTAGCACCGAGCGGGCGCGATTTGGCATGTGTGAGCTGTGCGCGTAGACTCTGCGCTAGATTCTTTTACCGGCAATAAAAAGAAGGAAGGCCTCCTACGATGTCGATCCGTCTCTCTGCTCTCACCGTCTTGCTGGTCATGGTCCTCAGCCTGGTCCTAAGTGGCTGTAGCCAACCTACCCAAAGTAGCACCGGCATGGGCAACATGGGCATGGACCACGCTGCCGCCGGGCACGCCGTCACCGATGCCAAAGCGCCGTTCGAGCAGCAGTTCATCGACATGATGGTGCCCCACCACGAGGGCGCGGTCGAGATGGCGAAGGTCGCCCAGGCGCGGGCCGAGCGGCCAGAGATTCGCCAGATGGCGAACGCCATCATCAGCGCGCAGGACCGGGAGATTCAACAGATGAAGAGCTGGCGCAAGGCGTGGTATGGCTCCGACCAGACTCCTGCCATGGCCAACATGCCCATGCTGCCCGAGATGCGCACCAGCATGGGCAACATGGCTGAGGATGTCCAGAAGCTCCAGACGGCCTCGCCCTTCGACAAGGCCTTCATCGACGCCATGATTCCGCACCACGAGGCGGCTATCGAGGCGGCCAAGATCGCCCAGCAGCGCGCCACCAAGCCTGAGATCAAGCAACTCGCCGGGGACATCATCACCGCCCAGGAGCGGGAGATCGCCCAGATGCGCGACTGGCGCAAGGCATGGTTCGGAGGCTGATCACGCCTTTGGTCGGGCTTCGATAGGTTTCTTCAGCCTCTGACAGACGGATCGTAGAGTGGGTGCCGACCATTCTGCGATCCAGTCGGTAAACTACTGGGGGCGACTGGATGGTCGGTGGGACGTTTCGTTCCAAGAGACCGGTGCGACTCTGACCATTTCTGATTTCCTCCCAAGTGCCTATAATATCCGCTACCCTTTAACACGGCATGGCCGCCGCGGTAAGTGTTTATGCTCGTTCGTCGCATGCATCGCCACTGGTTGTATCTGCTCTTGGCCCTGCTCGCCGTCGTCGGGGGGAGCATCGGAGCCTTGGTCGCGCAGCGCTCTCAAGGCGTTAGCCCCGCAGTGCAAGCTCTGCCCGCCAAGCCGCAGCTCACCGAAGAGGAGCGGGAGGCCTGATACCGCGTATCCCTCTGGACGAAGCGCGGGCGAAGCTGGGTCAGCCGGATGTCGTCTTCGTCGACACCCGCGCGCTCCAGGACTATCAGACGGCCCGTATTCCAGGCGCCCTGCCCTTACCGGTCACTGAGATTGCACAGCGCGTAGCACAGTTGCCTCAGGATAAACAACTCATCCTCTACTGTGCTTGAATGGACGAGCATACCAGCGCCCGTGCGGCGCGCCTTCTGCAAGAGCAGGGTTTCGCGAACGTGTCGGTTCTCCTCGGCGGGTGGAGAGCCTGGACCAAGGCCAGTTTACCGGTTGAATGAAGGGCAAGGGATTCACGGTCATGTCGTGGTCGATCGGCGCAAGGCACACGCTGAGACCGAGGGGCGCCTGGCTAGTGAGGGGCCTCTACTTACTCGTGCTCTTGATCTTGTGTTTGCACCCGCTGGCGGACGTGCTAAGTGCGGCTGAGCAGGGTCTTCCGACCTCAGC
>JAHCIE010000339.1 GCA_026129385.1 Anaerolineae bacterium | reverse complement strand
TCCCCTTGACTGCCAGGACGAGGGGCGCCCGTGCCCGTTGCCAACGACCCAGCCGTGCAGCCCGACAGCACCAGACCCAACAAGAGCGCCAGCAGTGTCAGCGTGAGAGGTCGACGCCGGCCGAGGATTTGGGCAAAGACGTGTGTGAAGCTCATGACTGAGGTCTCCATGAAGGGAGATAGTTGTAGAACCAGGCGAAGGCGCCTGCCCCCGCCGCACCGTATAGGAAAGCCTCAGCCAGCCCTAGAAGCAGCGAGTAGGGACGCGTCCAGTCAAAGCCGACAAGCAGAATCTCCCATAGCACCCTCAAGTGAAAGATAGATGGGAACAACAGGCTGAGGCTGATACATACCATGTAGAAGGCCGCGAACCAGAAGCCCGCGGCGAGGGCCACGCGGCTAACATCCAGACTGCGACGCGGCAGGGTTGACACGCCTGTTGGGAAGGTCTTCGTACTAGCGATGGGGGGAGGGCCGTAGCCGGCTTCATCTAGTGCGTGGGCCAGGCGGCCCTCGCTGCACGCGCATGCGTCGTATTCCACGTAAGCCATCTCGGTGGCGGGATTGACGTAGACGTGCCTGACGCCCGCCTCGCGCATGAGGGCTCGCTCGATCAGCGCGGGGTCACTCCCTGGGCAGCTGAGTTGATAGATAGGGAGAGTTACCCGACGGGTGTTTGCGGTTCTGACAGTCGCCTCAGCGCTCATGACTACCTCCTTACGGCATTTGGCGACGACTCAAGGCATTCAGCCCGGTCTCCATAGAGCCAGTCTACCATACCAGGCTGAGGTCGGCCTGAGGGACTCCTGAAGCCGGACTGAGACTATCGCCGGGTGGCGGCGTTACGACTGGCGCGTCTCCCTGAGACCGGAGGACGTATCCACTACCAAAGACAGTGTGGATCAGACGCGGCTCACCTCCCGCCTCCAGCTTTTGCCGCAGCTGCCGGACGTACACCTCGACCAGATTGTTGTGTCCGACGAAGTTGAAGCCCCACAGGTCCGCTAGGAGAGACTCCTTCGAGAACACCTGGCGCGGGTGAGCTAGAAACTGCGCCAGCAATTGGTTCTCTAGCGGCGTTAGATTGATGACTCGCCCACGACGGAGCGCCTGGCGGCCTGCCCTGTCGAGCGTCAAATCGTCGAAACAGAGGCAGGGCCCCACGTCATGCTGGCGCAGCAAAGCCCTGACGCGAGCCAGGAGCACCGAGAACTCGAAGGGCTTGATGACATAGTCCGTCGCGCCCGCTTCCAACCCCTTCACCTGGTCTGCCAGTTCGTCGCGCGCCGTCAGCACCAGCACAGGTAGGTGCAGGTCGGTGGCACGAACTCGCGCGAGCACCTCCAGACCGTCCATGTCCGGCATCATGATGTCGAGGATGATCAGATCGGGCGGGTTGTCGAGCGCTCGGTGCAGGCCCGTCAGGCCGCTGTTGGCCGTGTCCACCACGAACCCTTCCTGTGTCAGGCCGCGCTTCAGGAGATGGGTCACCGCCGCATCGTCATCAATGGCGAGAACATGTGCCATCGGTAATACCCTCCATTCTGACCGGCATCGACGGTCACCTCGCCGGTCCTCGGCTCCGCGTGCATGGGCTAGCTCCTGTCAGACGCGTTGTCTGTTGACAGACTGCGCCCAACGACTTGCATGAGGTGCTGTGCTTGACGGTACCACCCCTCTTGCCAGGCAGCAATCTCCCGCAGCTGCTGTCGGCGCTCCTCATCCTGTGTCAGGCGATAGAAGGTCATGTCACACACCCCCTGTCTCTCCACCAGGTCGAGGGCTTCCATCTGCCGCAAGGCCAGTTCCACGTCGTCGAGTTCGCTTTCGACGACACCGGCCAGATCGCTTGCGGTAAGGGACAACGTGGGATGCCGCTGGAGAAAGGCAAGCAGGGCGGCCTGCGTCTCAGAGCGGGCGACGTGGAAGGCCAGCGCCTTGACGGCGGGCGGCAGACTGCGGGCAACGACATCGAACACGGGCCACGCGCCAACCCACTGCACAAGCTCAGGTCGGTATCGTCGGACGAGCAGAAGGCCAGCCACCAACAAGGGGGGGCCATACCACAGATGCCAGAGATGGAAGACGGGCGTTGAGTCGGGAAGTTCATGCAGACGGAACCCGACCAGCAAAGAATCGATGAACCACCCGCCCAAGGCCAGAACAGCAATCACCATCCATGCGTTGACTGAGCGACTGTACGGTAGGCGCGAGCTGAGAGGCCGGATTGGAGTTGTCAAGTACCGCGATGCGCTACGGGTATGTGCAGAGTTCATCGGTCATATTCTCCTGTTCGCCTAGGAACTGAAGCACGCCTTCATCGGGAGAGGAAGCGGCGGGTGACCAGGCCAGTTGAACCTGGCGATGTTTTAGTGCCCTGAGCTGACCTTGATCTTGGGGGCTGGAGCGGTCACCGTGAGCGGCGAGAAGCTGATCCCGTTCGGCCCTTTGCCGGTGGGTACGGTTGCCACAACTTGGCGCTCATTCAAGTCAAGCACGGCGACATCGTTGCCATAGATGTTGGTGATGTAGGCGTGCTTGCCCGAAGGGTCGATGACGATACCGTGGGCACCCTTGCCCGTCTCGATCGCGCCAACGACAGTGAACGTCGCCGTGTCGATGATTGACACAGTTGTACTCGGCCTGTTCTCGGTGCCCTGATTGGCGACCAGCACGTACTTGCTGTCGGGTGTGACGTAGACTTGCACCGGCCCGTAGCCGACCTTCACCTTGCCAACCAGCATCCGGGTTGCGACGTCCACCTTGCCGACGGCGTCTTCCCCATTGAGCGAGAAGTACACGTACCGACCGTCGGGTGAGAATCCAACCTGCACGGGGTGTTGACCTACTTCGATGTCCGTCGCCTTGCTATTTGTGGCCGTATCGATCACGCTGAGGGTCGTTCCTTTGGCGTTCGCCACGTATATCCACCTACCATCCGGGCTGGGACGTAGGCCATGCGGGTAGGCGCCAACGGGAATGGTAGCCAGCGGCTTCATCGACGTAACGTCGATCGCCGTGACCGTGTCATCATCGCCGTTGGTTGCATACGCCGTCTTACCATCCGGCGCGAGGATGATATGGGCCGGCTCTTTCCCGGTCGGGACTGTGCCATGCACGGTGAACTTAGCTGCGTCAATCATCAACGCTGTGGACGTATGCCCGCTGACGACCCAGACGCTCTTTCCATCCGGCGCGACCTGGAGATTGTGAGGCCCTTCGATTCCTGCTAGAGTCGTGATGACGTTGTTCGTCGCCGCGTCGAACACGGTTACGCTATCCCCGTGCTCGTCGGCGACCCACACCGTTCCCTGAACCATGCCCTCGTGTAACGAAGACGCAGCGCTCTGGGGCGAAGGGGTGCGTCCGCTACAGCCCGCGATCAGCACCGTCAATCCGGCAACGAGCAAGAGGCCTAGGGTACCTAACATGGGCTTGATCCGTATCACAGTAGTGTCTCCTTACTTTCTGACTATTGCTGACTGCGCTTCTTGCACCACGAGGTGACCAGCGGCATCGTCACAATCATGCTGAGCATGAAGACCCAGAGGGCGCCACCGAAGCGCGCGACGTCCGTGTAATCGCCGTTGACAGTGGCCAAGCCCAGGAACGCGAGGGCTAGGAGCACGGAGATGGCCGTGTACGTCACCCCACTGCGGCGCGCCAGTTGTCGATCGAAAGTCCCGCCGTTGTGTTCCATTATCTTGTCTCCTGAATCGGGCATAGGTGGCAGATCGAGGTAGACTGCCGGGTGCGCCGCCCTTACTCGCTGATCTGGATAACGCCGATCAAGCCACCCGGCTCCACACCGTTGTTCGTCACATGGTGCAGGACGTGGCAGTGGAAGACCCATGTGCCTGGGTTCTCGGCGACGAACTCGATGTCGACTACTTCGCCCGGATTGAGAGGCAGGGTGTTGCGTGTCACCTGCGCCGCTTCGGGGACGGGCACGCCATCGTAGGCCACAATCTTGAAGTTCATCCCGTGGAGGTGCATGGGGTGGGTGAACTGGCCGATGCCCGCGAGACGGATGCGTACCTTCTGCCCCTTCTTCACTTCGATGGTCGGCGACTCAGGAAACGCCTTGCCGTTGATGGTGAAGAAGTTCGGCTCAACACCCGCCATGGGCATGGCCGGGTACGTCTCGCCGTCCTCGCCGACCCGCCACTCTGAGAGCATCCAGACCGTGTCCACGTCGGCCAGTTTGTTCCCGCCTTTCGGCTCGACAATCAATGGGGCATACAGGCCGACCATA
>JAHCIE010000338.1 GCA_026129385.1 Anaerolineae bacterium | reverse complement strand
GTGGTGGCGTCCTCGGCGTCCTCCGTCGCCAGGCGCAGCATGTCGGGCAGGCGCTCGTCGGGGATGGGCACGCGGTCGGGCAGCTCGGGTAGCTCGATGATGTCGGGCGGCGGGATGTCGAGGCCAGGGTTTGTCTTGAGGGCATACTTGAGCAGGCAGCGCACGGGGACCAGGTACGTGGCGACCGACGCCTTCTGCAGGCCGTGGTCGACCAGGTGGCCCGAGAAGAGGCGCACGGTGCGCGGGGAGAGGGCCTCGATATCGCCGAGGGCCTCGGGCTGGCGGCGCGCCACGTAGTCGAGGAAGCGCGTCAGCGCGATATGCGCGACGCCCCAGGTATGCGGCGATTTGAGAACCGTCAGGTCGTTCAGATACTCGTCCACGGCGTCGTTCAGAGATAGGGCAGGGGGCATAGTCAGGCTCCTGGCGGCGGCATGGCGGCACTACATCCTGTGTCGCATTTTATAACAAATGCGACGCTCCGTCAAGGGGGCGCGGCCAGATGACCAGTTATGTCCTGGTTATGGCGGCTTGTCATTCGGCCTACCGCGTGCTACAATACCCTGTATCCCCAGGGTTCGCGGCGCCCTACGCCGCGATTGGAGACGTTCTTCATGCGGGATTCGCTCAAGATCTCCCTGGTCGCCGCCGTGCTTATTCTTGTCGTCGGCCTATCGTTTGCCGCCGGTTTTATGACAAATGGCATGCTCACCGCCCCTAACCGCTCTACGGCCCTTGCGGGTTTGGGAGTGGAACTGGGGCCACTGGGTTCTACCCGCTCGCCCGATAGCTTCAAGGTCTTCTGGGAGGCCTGGGACATCGTGCAGCGCGAGTATTACGGCCAGGTGCCGAGCGACCAGGCGGTCACCTATGGCGCACTGCGCGGCGCCCTCGGCGCGCTCAACGACCCCAACACGACCTTCCTGGAACCGCGCGCCGCCTCCCTTGAACGCAGCGACCTCGCGGGCCAGTTCGAGGGTATCGGCGCGACGGTCCAGAACAACACCGACGGTCGCCTCGTCATTGTCAGCCCCGTGCCGGGGTCGCCGGCCGAGCAAGCCGGCCTCCAGCCCAACGATGTGATTCTCAAGGTCGATGGTCGCGAGATGGTCGGTGTCAGTAGCGCCGATGCCGTGACCTTCCTGCGTGGGCCGAAGGGGACGTCGGTGACATTGACCATTCAGCGTGACGGCGGGACGCCCTTCGACGTAACCCTCACGCGCACCCCCATCACCATGCCGACTGTCACGGCGCGAACCCTGGAGGACGTGGGCGCGCCGACCGTCGGCTACGTTCGCCTCAAACTCTTTGGCGAGCGATCGGCGGGCGAAGTACAGCGCGCGATTCAGGACTTGCGGGCTAAGGGCGCGCAGGCCATCGTCCTCGATATGCGCAACAATCCGGGCGGCTATCTGACTGCCGCGATTGACATCGCCAGTCAGTTTATCGGCGATGGCGTGGTGGTTTACGAGCGCCATAGCGACGGGCGTGAAGAGCCATTCCGCGCCAAGAGCGGCGGAACGGCGCTCGATATTCCTATGGTCGTGCTGGTCAACGCGGGCAGCGCCAGCGCGTCCGAGATTGTCGCGGGCGCGATTCGCGACCGCCAGCGCGGCAAGCTGGTTGGTACGAAGACCTTCGGTAAAGGCTCCGTCCAGAACGTCCACCAGCTCTCCGATCAGTCTACCCTGCACGTCACCGTGGCCCACTGGCTGACACCGGAGCGGCACGATATATCGAAGGCCGGCCTCGAGCCTGACGTGGTGGTCGAGCAGGAAGGCGAGGCGGGCACGAGCGGCGACCGCCAGCTCCAGCGCGCCGTAGATCTCCTGATGGCGGGACGGTAGGACGAGTCGATAGTTATGTCAAAACGTGACGGGACGAGTCGCGCGCATCGCACCCTGGCTGAGAATCGCAAGGCGCGCCACGACTACACGATCGAGGAAACCTACGAAGCAGGCGTGGCGTTGACGGGCACGGAGATCAAGTCCATCCGAGCTGGGCGGATAAATCTGCGCGACAGCTACGCCCAGGTGAAGGGCGGCGAGATGTGGCTATTCAATGTCCACATTGCCCCCTACGACCAGGCGGGCTACGTCAGCCACGACCCCATGCGGCCCCGCAAGCTGCTGCTACACCGCAAGGAGATCAACCGACTGGCAGGCGCCGTCACTGAGAAGGGGCTGGCGCTGATTCCTCTGCGCGTCTACCTCAAGGACAATCGGGCCAAGATCGAGTTGGCCCTCGCCCGGGGCAAGAAATCCTACGACAAGCGGGACGCCATCGCCGAGCGCGACTCGAAACGCGAGGTCGAGCGAGCGCTCCGTGATCGCCAGCGCGACTGATGCCTCGGAATGCTCCGTGACCCGTCCTGAGCGGCTCCCCGCCACCTTCCTCGTTGTTGCTCCCCTGGCCCAGGCGACTGCCGCCTTCGGCGCCCTCCTCGAAACTACCGCCGAGCGTGTGCTCTGGACCGACTCAACCGATGAAGCCCTCCAGATGGCCCAGGAATGGCGCCCTGACCTGGCGCTCATCGACCTGACCATCGCGTCGGGGGGCGAGGACGCCTGCCGTCGGCTACTGGCGTGGCGGGCGACGGCCGAGGATCGTTTCACTCCCATCGGGCTGGTTGCTGATGAGGTCACCGCCGCCGAAGCCGTGCGCCTGGTTGGCTCCGGCGCCGACGATGTCCTGTGGCGCGACGCGACGCACGCCGAGACGAAGCTACGGTTAGCCCTGCTCCTGCGGCTGGCCGAGCGCTACGCGAACCTCGCCCATCGCGCGCGCGAGGCCCAGGCCGCCCTGCGACATGAGCGCGCCATGCGGCGACGCGCCGAGGCGCTAGACGCGCTGACCGCCATCATCCTGGTGGAACCGGCCTTCGACCGCATCGTCCAGCGTCTGACCCACACCATCGCCTCCGCGCTGCGCGCCGACGGCGGTATCGTGTATGACGCGGATATGGCCGGCCGATCGGTCGTCCGGCTCTACTCCGTCGGCGCTGAGGACCTGGTGCGCCGGGTGGATAGCGCGCCCATTGAGCGGCTGGCGCTACGGCTGGCGCAGGAGAGTCGCCCACGCCAGTTGATGCTCGACGCCCACGACGATGGTGGCGAAGCGTGGGCCGTGTTGGCGGCCGCCGTGCCCAGGCAGGGCGGCCGCCTGACACTGGCCGTGCTGGGGCGGCGTGGAGAGACTTTCTTCGGGGCGCACGAGCTTCGCCTGTTCGGTCAGATGATCGAGCGGGTCACCCAGACCATCAGCCATGTGCCTGTTTCTGGAGCTGGTACAGCAAGTTGATGGCATCCAGCGGTGTCAACTGGTTGACATCTGTCTCGCGCAAGGCAGCCACGACGGGGTGCTCGGTGGCAAAGATGGCCAGCTGGCGGGGCTGGTCCTCGCCGGGGCGTGGGCCGCCCGGCGCGTGGGCGTCCCGCTCCAGGTCGGCTAGAATTTCGGCGGCGCGGTGGATGACGGCGCGCGGCAGCCCCGCCAGCTGGGCGACATGAATGCCGTAGGAACGGTCAGCCCCCCCGGGTACGATGCGGTGCAGGAACACCACATCGTCACCCTCTTCGGCCACGGCGACATTGTAGTTGCGGACGCGCGGCAGCCGCTCGGCCAGTTCGGTCAACTCGTGGTAATGGGTGGCGAACAGGGTGCGGGCGCGCATATCCGGGTTATTATGCAAATACTCGATCACGGCCCAGGCGATGGACAGGCCGTCGTAGGTACTCGTCCCCCGCCCTACTTCGTCCAGGATAACCAGGCTGCGTGGCGTGGCGTGGCGTAGGATGTTGGCCGTCTCGACCATCTCGACCATGAAGGTGCTCTGGTGTTGGGCGATCTCATCGTGCGCGCCGATGCGGGTGAAGATGCGATCGACCAGGGACAGGCGGGCGGCGTCGGCGGGTACGAAGGAGCCTATCTGCGCCAACAACACGATGAGGGCCGCCTGCTTGAGATAGACGGACTTGCCTGCCATATTGGGGCCGGTCAGGATGATGATCTCCCCTTCATCCAGGCGCAGGTCATTGGCGACGAAGCCGCCCGCGTCCAGGCTGCGCTCGACGACGGGGTGGCGGCCGCCGCGAATCTCTAGCGCGTCGTCAGCGACGAACCCCGGTCGCACGTAGTTATAGCGGCGGGCTACGTCGGCCAGCGCCGTTACTGCGTCGAGATAGGCGACAGCGCGAGCCGTGCCAAGCAGTCGCGCAGCGTGGACGCCAATCTGCTCGCACAGATCGCGGAACAGGCGCGTCTCTAGCTCAATCGTGCGCTCCTC
>JAHCIE010000337.1 GCA_026129385.1 Anaerolineae bacterium | reverse complement strand
ATGAAAGCCTCGTTCAGGCCCGTTTTAATCCCGTAGTATAATTTTCCATCAACGATATCGATCAGCGAGCGCCCGAGCTTCTGCAACTTGTTGAAAAGATGCAAAATAGATGAGGACTGGAAGGTCCACTCAGATTGCAGTAACATGGCCGGCTCGCAGTCTATCCCTTGTTCCACTATTGCCTGGTCAAGGGACTCGGGTACTTTGTCGTCTATAAATAGACTGCGAAATTCAGCTTCCTGTACCCCTCTCTGTAGAACTAAAATCGATGGTCGAACCATCTCAGCCCCTTCAAAAGGCTGATTCTCACCGAAATCGATCACCGTCTCAATTCGCGCATTACTCGGCAACCAAGTTCGAAACGCAGCCGCAAACTTTGCCCTGGCGAAGGTTCCAGATGAGATGTACGACATGCGCCCCGAAGCGTTAAGGAGCCTAATACCTTGCTCGTAGAAGTATAGGTACAAATCTGCTCCACTATCGAACGATGTGAAACTTGTCATTAGATAGGGCTTGAGTTGGGTCAACAACTCCTGACGCACGTAGGGCGGGTTGCCGACGACGGCGTCGAAGCCGGACTGGTCGGCCAGCAGCCGGCCGTGCTCGTCAAAGAACACCTCGGGGAACTCCAGCTCCCAGTGGAAGAAGCGCTGCGCCTGGGCCACCCGCTCGGCCTCGTCCAGCAGCGCCTGGTAGCGCGGCACCGCGAACCCCCCGCGCAAGACATGCTGCGTCAGCCCGGCGAACAGGTCATCGTCTAGGTCCAGCCCGAAACGCCGCGCCGTCCAGACATCGGCCAGCGTGCGGTAGCGGCGGGTGATGCTTTCCGACACCTGCGCCCACAGCCGCTTCTGGGCGTTGACTTCGTCGAGCGTCTCGCCGCGCAGCCCCTCCAACTCCTGCATAAAGCCCGTCGCCGCCCGCATCTGGCCCACAAACTGCGGGTCGTCCAGCCAGGTCAACTGCCCCGCCGCCCGCGCCCGCGCCTCGGCGGACCGCCGACCACCGACCACCGACCGCGCCCCCTTGACCACCGACCGCTGACCGCTGACCGCCGACCCATCCGCCGTCTGCCGTCCGCCGTCCGTGGTCTGCCGTCCGTCGTCCTCCGTCCCCAGCCCCAGGTCCGCCACCCGCGCCCCCACCAGACTGTTGCCGACCCGCAGGTGGTGGTCCAGGAAGCTGAGGGGCCGGTCTTGCGAGACGGTCGCCAGCCACAGGCTCAGCTTGGCGAGTTCGACGGCCAGGGGGTTGAGGTCCACGCCGTAGACGCACGACTGGGCCACGCGCCGGCGCCAGTAGGCCGGTTCGCCCTCGCTGTCCAGGCCGCCGTCGGTCGTCAGGCCCAGCCCGACGAGATAGCGGGCGATGAAGTCGGTGACGGCGACGAGGAAGTGGCCCGACCCCATGGCCGGGTCGAGGACGTTGACCCTCAGGATCGCCTCGGCCAGCGCCGCGTCGTCCAGGTGCGCCTGGCGCAAGCGGTCGAGGACCGGGCCGACGGTGTGCTCGACGATGTACTGCACGATGTAGTCGGGCGTGTAGTACGAGCCGGTCGCCTTGCGCTCGCCCTTGTCGGTGACGAGGTAGACCTGGCCGGGCTGGACGCGGGCGGCGGCCGGCGTCTCGGCCGGCGCGTAGACCTCGCGGCCCTTCTCCTTGCGCACCGTCAGCGCCGTGTCGGCGGTGCGCACGCTGTACTCCAGCAGCCCCTCGTAGATGCTGCCCAGGTGGCGCACTTCGAGGTCGCGGTAGTCCACAAAGTCGCGCTTGCCCGTCGCCGCGTCCTGCACGCGGGCCAGTAGGTCAATCGCCCGCCGCAGCCGTTCGTCGCCCACGCGGTGGCGCTCCAGCCAGGGGTGCTGGTCGGGGTCGAACAGCCCGCCATTGTAAGCCGGCACGCCCAGGTGCGGGTCGCCCTGGTCAATCACCGTCCACAGACCCTGGAGGGTGTGCCAGTCGTTGGCGATGGACGGGACGGCGGTGTGGCCCAAGTCGAGGTCGCGGGCGACGCGGCGTTTGAGGGCGTGCAGGCTGTACTCGGTGTAGGCGGCGTTGGCGTGGACGGGCAGCAGTCCCCGGCTCTCGGCATACAGGATGAACAGCAGGCGGTAGAGGACGATGAGGCTGCTGTCGTAGACCAGCTTGAGGGTGTCGGGCGTGGGCGTGAGGCGGTTGGGCGGAAAGTCGAGGAAGCCCTGGGCTAGCTCGCGCAGCGCGTCGTAGACCTGATCGCGCAGCCGGTCGCTCACCCCGCGCTCGTACTCGCGGCTCTCGCTCAGCACCAGGTCGAGCCAGGCGGGCTGGCCGATCAAGGCGGCGCGGCGGAAGAACAGGTAGAAGGACTTGAACGCCTCGACATCGCCCTGGTCGAGCAGGGCGGGCAGGTCCACGGCGTAGAAGACGTCGAGCTTGCCCGACGTGTCGCGGTGGTAGAGCCGCCACTGCCGGCCGTTGGTCAGGATGCCCCAGGGCCGTCCGGTGTGGCGGATGTAGTGGTCAATCTGAATCGAGGGGTTCTGGCTGACCTCGACCGGCTTGCCCTTGACGGCGCGGTCCAGCGGCAGGTCCCAGGCTTTGGCGTCGCCGACGGCCAGCGCGCCGGCCAGGTCGGTGTCGGCCAGCACGACGCCGTGGGGGACGGCCAGCCGCGCCGCCTCGGTCGGGAAGAAGATGTAGTCGGGCTGGCGGGCGGCACCCTGCATCCGCACCTTGGGCTGGACCTCGAAGTGGTGGTCCAGGGCGCGGAGGACGGGCCGAATCCAGAACTCCTCGGTCTGCGCTTCGTTTTCGCCCTGCGGCGTGAACCCCTGCCACAGGCCGCGCAGCGCCTCGAACACGGCTGGCGCGTCGGCGGCGGCCCACTCCGGGCGCTCGCGGACGCGGTGGGCCAGGTAGTAGTCGGAGAAGAGGCCCTGGTTGGTGTAGCTGAACAGGCTGGGCTGGCGCGGCTGGGACATGGCGGACAGGATAGCCGAGAGGGGCGCGGCTGTCAAATCCCTTGCTACGGGCGTCCATTATTAGCCCTTGACAGCGTCAGGGCGGTGTGGTACTATATCTGCACGTCTGCTCATATTACCATATATCGCTATCTCGCTATCTCGCCACGCGATAGCCCTGAGCCAGTCATGCCCCACTCTCTCACTGCGCACGCGCATGCCTTAGACGACCGTGAGGCGCACATCATTGATGCCTCACTGCGAGCGCCGACGCTCACGCCGGAGGTCGCGCTGCTGGTCGCGCAAACCTTCCAGGCGGTCGCCGATGCGACCCGCGCCCGCATTGTCTATGCCCTCACGCGCGGCGAGCATAGCGTCAACGAACTTGCCGTTATCGCTGGCATCTCCCCTTCGGCCACCTCCCATCACCTGAAACATCTCCGCGACCTGCGGATTGTCACCTACCGCCGCGAAGGCGCGCGTGTCTTCTACTCCGTAGACGACGCCCACGTCGCCGCCCTCTTCCGCGAAGCCCTCCATCACGTGGTGCATGTGGTCTATGCGTTGCCGGACCACCCTGACGAGCCATCACCCTAGAGCGCGGCCGCTCCCCACTGGAGTCTGCCTTGACCCCTCACCGACCCGCAGCCAGGAGATTCACTATATGCAGCGCCAAGCCAGCCAGCCACCGCATGACCCTGATCATGACCACGACCACGAGCATGATCACCCGCATGATCATGACCATAACCACGACCACGAGCATGAGCATGACCACGAGCATGACCATCCCCAGGTGAGCCTGGCCCAACACGACCACGACCATGATCACCCGCACGATCATGATCATGACCACCCGCACGATCATGATCATGACCACCCGCACCCGCACGACCACTCACATGGCGAAGGGGTCTGGGGCTGGATCAATACCGTCTTCCACTTGCACGGCCACAGCCACCAGAAACAGGAACTCATCTCCGACCCGGCAGTCGCCTCGGCCGAAGGCATCCGCGTCATCTGGCTGGCGCTGGCGGGGCTAACGATCACGACCGTGCTCCAGATATTTATTGTCTACGTGAGTGGGAGTGTCGCGCTGCTGGCGGATACCATCCACAACCTGGGGGACGCGCTCAACTCGGCGCCGCTGTTGATCGCCTTTTACCTGGCGCGCCGCGCTCCCACGCGCCGCTATACCTATGGCTTCGGCAAGGCCGAAGACGTGGCCGGCATCTTCATCGTCTTGTCCATCGCGGTCAGCGCCGGCGTCATCTTCTGGGAGTCGTTCAAGAAGCTGCTCAACCCGCAGCCCTTCGAGAACCTTGGCTGGGTGGTCGTCGCCGCGA
>JAHCIE010000336.1 GCA_026129385.1 Anaerolineae bacterium | reverse complement strand
CGCCAAGGAGTGTGAGAAGTATGACCCAGATGAGGAAGTTTCGCATGCGGATGGCGAGGCGTCCTTGACGCCACGCGCCCATTATAGGGAGGCTGGGAGCCTGTGTCAATTCACCTCTACCTATCGCCCCATCTCGACGATGCCGCACTCTCATGCGGTGGACACATGCTCGCCGCCCTGGCCGCTGGAACGCAGGTGCGGGTAATCAACATCTTTGCTGGTATCCCCGACTACACGCACCTGTCGGCCTACGCCCGGCGTCAGCACGCAAAGTGGGGTAACCCGCCCGATCCCTACGCTGCCCGCCGTGCCGAGGATGCGGCAGCCCTGGCCGTCATCGACGCCGAGGTCGAGAATTGGGACGACCTGGACGCCATCTACCGCCCGGCGGGCGGCCCCTTCCTGTACAACAACCACGATGAGGTCTTCGGCCCCATCCACCCCGATGAGCGCGGCTACCCGGTCACCCTCGCCGCCCGCTGCGACGCTCTGGCCGTCGGCTTGCATGACGTCACATGGTTCGCCCCCCTGGCCGTCGGCGGCCACGTCGATCACCGCATCGCCCGCGACACGGGCTTCATTCTCCACGCGCAGGGCCATCGCGTCGCGTTCTACGAGGACTTCCCCTATGCCGCCCGCTGGCAGGAAGTCGCCGAGATGCTGGACGCCAGTCACCACGCCTGGCAGCCGGCCCTTACCGCCATCGACATCGAGGGCAAGATCGCTCTCGTCCGCGCCTACGTCTCCCAACTCACGGCTGTCTTCGGCGACGAGACCCTCGTAGAAACCACCATCCGCGACTATGCCGCCGCCCTCGCCATTGCTCCAGACCTGGCGGGTTTCCAGAAACCTGTCAGGTCTGCCCAGGCAGCGCCAACCTACTACGAGCGCACCTGGCGCATCGTCCGATGACACTCAAGCAGGCCTGACAGGTTTTGAGAACCTGTCAGGCCTATAGTGAGACCCACCATGTCCACCACCGAGACCCCCATCCGCACCTTCATCGCCATCGAACTGACACCCGACCTGGAGCGCGCCATTCGTGACCTTCAGGCCCAACTCCAGGGACGTCTGCCGTTCCCGTCTATGCGCTGGGTCCAGCCTCACGGCATCCACCTGACCCTCAAGTTCCTGGGCGACATACCCCCATCCCGCCTACCCACCATCCAGGATGCGCTGGCCGCCGTCGCCGCTCGCCATGCACCCTTCGCCCTGGCGGCCGAAGGCCTGGGCGTCTTCCCCAGCCCATCGCGGCCCAACGTCCTATGGGTCGGCCTGGCGGGCGATCTGCCGCGCCTGCATCGACTGCGCGACGACGTGGAGGCGGCCATCGCCCCCCTCGGCTACCCCACCGAGAGTCGCCCCTTCCACCCGCACCTGACCCTGGCCCGCATCAAGGACGCTGCCCCTACCGACGCCCAACAGGTGCGTGACCAGCTGCGCCAGTCGCCCGCCGCCGACCTCGGTGCGCTGCCCGTCACCGCCATCCATCTCATGCGTAGCGACCTCTCACCCCAGGGCGCTCGCTACACCCCCCTCGGCATCTACCCCCTGGGAACCAAAGGCCAGTTGGCAGAATGAGCAGCATACGTTCTGTCTGAACGCTGGGGGCCGTGGCGAGAGCATCACCTCCGGTGGCCGGTTCTTCCCGACCGCCCGTAGCTTTTGCCCGTACAATCGCGTTACTATAGACATTGGATGGTTAGACCGCACCAGAGAGGCATCGGATGAAGCAAGCGCCCGCGCCTGAAGCCCCCCGCACCCCCAGGTCCGTCAACTGGCTAGAGATCGGCCTGCTAACCGTCGTCGCCGTCGGCCTGCTCGCCGTAGCCGTTATGTCCCTGGCAGACCGTCTGTCCCTCAATACCGTGGACACGTCGAGCCTGCTCGTCATCTTCTTCACCGGGCTGACGACCGGCGGCCTGACCTGCCTGGCCGTGCAGGGCGGTCTGCTCGCCACGACCATCGCCCAGCATGAAGGCGAGGCCTACTCGGGCCGCGCGGCCCCCATTGCCCTCTTCCTCGCCGCCAAGCTGGTCGCCTATACGCTTATGGGCGCGCTGCTCGGCTGGTTCGGGTCAGCCATCGGTCTGTCACCGACGTTCCAGGGCTGGCTGCAAGTTGCCGTCGGCCTGTTCATGATCGCCGTCGCCTTGCAGATGCTCAACGTCCATCCCATCTTCCGCTACTTCAGCCTCCAGCCACCGCGCTTTGTCACACGCTGGATTCGCCGCGAATCCAAGAGCAGTAGCTTACTGGCGCCAGCCGTCCTGGGCGCGCTCACCGTCTTCATGCCCTGCGCCACTACGCAAGCCATGATGCTGGCAGCCATTGCCAGCGGCAGCGCGGCGGCTGGCGCTACCATCATGTTCGCCTTTATCCTGGGGACGACGCCGCTGTTCTTCTCCCTCGGCTACCTGGCGACGCGCCTCAACGCCGCCCTGCAAGGCTGGTTCACCCGGCTGGCGGCCGTCGCCATCCTGCTCCTGGCCGTCGTGTCCATCGCAGCGGGCCTGTCAGTGCTGGGCGCGCCCGTGCCGGACCTCACCGCGTTCAGCGCCCGGCCCGTAGCCGCCACCGCCGCCGATAGTATGCAAGAGATTGTGGTGCGCGCCGACCCGACGGCTTATGTGCCCAATCGCATCGTCTTCAAGGTCGGTCAGCCTGCCCGGCTACGCCTGATAACCGGCGACCGCCTCGGCTGTACGAGTTCGTTTATGATCCCCTCCCTGGGCTATCACAAGATTCTTGCCAAGAATCAGCAAGCCGTCTTCGACATCCCTACCGACAAACCCGGCAAGATTCCCTTCACGTGCAGCATGGGGATGTATCGCGGCACCATCGAGGTAGAGGCGTAATGATCCAGACCTTCAAGATTCAGGGTATGCATTGCACGTCGTGCGCCATGCACATCGACATGGGCCTGGAGGACGTGCCCGGCGTCCAGGACGCGCGCACCCACTTCGCCAGGGCCATCACCCAGGTTACCTACGACCCGGCTCGCACCAACGTCGACCAACTCGTCGCGGCCATCGCCGCAGCGGGCTATACGGCTCAACCGACGCCCTAGCGCAGCGGAATAGGCAACGGCCCCACCGCGCGAAGAAGACGCTCATCGGTCTTCGCGCGATGGGGCCGTTGTGCGTCTTACCGCCGGCGGCCTACTGCCCCGGGCGGCCGCGCGGCCCGTGGCCTCAGCGAATGCCGACCGGCAGACTGTCGCCGTGGGCGGCGATGAGGTCATCCACCATCGCCTTGATCTGAGGCAGGGTCAGGGTGGCGGCGGTGTGCGGGTCCAGATACGCGGCGTGGTAGACGTGGTCGCGGTTACCTTCCAGGGCGGCGCGCACGGTCAGTTCCTGGACGCTGATGTTGGTGCGGTCCAGGGCGGCGAGCTGGGGCGGAAGCGCGCCGAAGGGAAGCGGGTGCAGGCCATCGCGGTCGATGTCGCAGCGAACCTCGACGCACGCGCCCTGGGGCAGGTTATCGATAAGGCCGCAATTCTCGACATTGCCGTAGATCACCTGGGGTACGCCGGTCTCCATGCCATAGATGATGAGGGAGGCGTACTCCTCGCTACGCCGGAGGGGGAAGGTTCCACCGCGCTGGAGCTTGCTCAGGGTATACTCGAACGCTTCAAGGTTGTCCCGGCTGCGGCGCGGGTACTCGTCGATGGGGATGTCGAGGCGGTCGACCTCATGGCTATTCTTGATGAAGTAGGGCGTGTACTCGGCCATGTGCTCGCTAGACTCGGTGACGAAGTAGCCGAAGTGGCGCAAAATCTCGAAGCGCACCTTGTCCCTGGCGTAGACGTAGCGGTGGTTCATGGCCTCGCGCAGGCGAGGGTACACGTCCTGGCCGTTCCATTCCAGGCGGGTGTACCAGGCCATGTGATTGATACCTGCACACTCGTATTCCAATTCCTCGCGCGGGATGCCTGCGTAGCTCGCGATCTGCCGCGACGTTCCCTGGACGCTGTGGCACAAACCAACGACCTTGGCGGACGTGGCGGACGTGACAGCCCACACTAGCATCGCCATGGGGTTGGTGTAGTTGAGAAGCCAGGCGTCGGGGCTGACCTCGCGCATGTCGGCGCAAATATCGAGTAGGACAGGGATGGTACGCAGGGCGCGGAAGATGCCGCCGATGCCTAGCGTATCGCCGATGGTCTGGCGCAGACCGTAGGCGGCGGGGATGTCGAAGTCGAGCATCGTAGCGTGGTGGCCGCCGACCTGGATCATGTTGATCACGTAATCGGCTCCGTCAACGACGCGGCGACGATCGAGGCTGGCCTCGATACGGGCGGGCGC
>JAHCIE010000335.1 GCA_026129385.1 Anaerolineae bacterium | reverse complement strand
CTCACGCGCGCTCGTCCTCCTTGACCAGTGGTGGAGTGGGTTGCTTTGCCTTTGAGAACGTCGATGCGGTCGCCGCGTGCGTGTCCTCAATGCGCTGATAGGCATTGAAGGTATGACGGACTATGAATACCGAGGCAGCCAGAATGCCAATGACGAGAGCCACCAGCAGGCCCCACGGCCAGGTTTTCAGGCGATAGTCAAGCGCGATTCCGATCAGGGTTGGGACGACCAACAACAGAAGCATCGCGCCTGCCATGCGCGCCACGCGCGCCACGAGACCATCTCGACCCATAACTGGGGATTCACCGCTCAGGATTGTCGGGCGATGAAGCACAAACGACCCCGGGCGATCGGCCTGCCCGCGCCTCGTGTACAGTGATATGGCCCGCCGGGAGAAGTATACCAATGTGGCCTACGAAACGCAACTCGAATGGGTCCCAATCTGCCCATTGTTGACCCGAATCCAGAATCTAGTTGAAAGTCGCTGTCCTAGTGCGGTCCCCAGCCGCCTTCTTCCACGGCGCGGAACAGGTCGGTATCGCTGACGATGCCCACCAGCTTGCCGTGGTCGAACACCGGCAGGCGGCGCACGCGATTCTCGATCATCATCGCCGATACCTGGCGCAGGTTCATGTCAGGGGGGATGCGTAGAATGGGGCGGGTCATGATCTCGCGCACCTCGAGGGATTCCGGCGACAGGTCGTTGGCAACTACCTTGGAGATGATGTCGCGCTTGGTCATGATGCCCCAGTCGCCGCTCGCATCTTCGGGCCGCACCAGCAGGCTCGACACGCCGCGCTGGCGCATCAGGTGCAGGGCCGCCTCGACAGTGGCAGTGGCCTCGATAATCGCCACGTCGCGGGTCATGATTTCTGACACGGACTTCGGATGGGTCATGGCAGCCTCCTGGTGTGCGCGCCGCATTACGCTATGCGTCATTTCCCAGATTATACCAAACGCGCCAGGTGAGCGCAAGGGCCACGCGGCCTACACCTCGATGACGGCTTTGATGACACCCGCCTCCGGGCTGAGCAGCTTCGGAAAGGCGTCTACTACCTGGGCGAATGCGAGGCGGTGAGTGATCCAGGGTGTCGTGTCCACCTGCCCACTCTCCATGAGCGCGATGACGCGGCGGAAGTCCCTGGCCGTCGAGTTGCGGCTACCATACAGGGTCGTCTCACGGCGGTGAAACTCGGCGTCATTGAGGCTCAGGTCGCCCGGATGATGCCCCACGAAGACCAGCCGCCCCGCGTTCGCCAGATAGCGCAGGCTGCCATTCATCGACGCCGGATTGCCCGTAGCGTCGAAGACAACCGTCGCCATGTCGCCGTCGGTCAGGTCGCGCACCTGGTCGGCCAGCGCATCGCCCACGAGGAGCGCGTGCTCGACGCCCAGCTGCTCGCGGCAGAAAGCCAGCCGCCGCTCATCCACGTCGGCGGCGAGGATGCGCGCCCCCGCCGCCTGGGCGAACTGAATCACCGTCAGGCCAATCGGCCCTACCCCCAGTACCAGAACCGTCTCGCCCTCGGCCGTGCCGGGTCGGTCCACGGCGTGCGCGCCGATGGTGAGCATCTCCACCAGCGCCAACTGATCGAGCGTCAGGGCCTGGGAGGGGTGCAGGTGATGCAGCGGTACAGTCAGGTAGGGGCGCATGCCACCGTCCACGTGAACCCCCATGACCTGCATGTTGACACAGCAGTTGGTCCGCCCCTGGCGGCAGGCAATGCATTTGCCGCAGTACAGGTAGGGTTCGATGGCGCAGTGGTCACCGACGGCGACAGGCGACGGCGCGTCGGGGGTGGGGTGGACGGCGATCACCTCGACGCCCAACTCGTGGCCGAGGATGCGCGGGTAGGTAAAGAAGGTCTGCCGCCCGCGATAAGCGTGAAAGTCGGTACCGCAGACACCGACGCGGTGAACCCGCACCAGGGCATGGCCGGGCGGCGGGTCGGCGGGCACGGGGCGCTCGTCGAAGACCAGATGGCCCGGCTCGGTGAGGACGATGGTCTGCATTGTACTTAGCCTTTCTTCATCACCAGGCGCTTCCGGCTGTACTTTACCACGGCTGACCCAGATGAGCGAGTCCGCCCACAAGCGGCGTAGCAAGGGGGCATGGTGCGCTTCTGCCCGCAGCGCAGGGTCATCGCCACAACGGACAGCGGCGGTAGCTCGACCTGGACCTGGTCGCGTATGAAGCGCACAGCGTCGAAGGGCCGCGCGATCACCGCGTCGGAAATAGCGAGGGTAGTGATGGCCTCGGCATGGGGGCCGGTCGGAATCTCGGCGCTTTCCAGCGCCACCAGCGCGCCGTCGGGCGAGTGTCCCTCGGCCCAACGCCATTCTGTTCGCGGCGGACATGACCCCGCACGGACCTATTAACCTCCGTCTACCGCCGCCGTTGGCGGCTATGCAGGGGGCGTGTCTCCCCCACGCCCCCGCCACCCGCGCCAGGCGAGAGCGACCAGGCCGATGAGAAACGGCGGTGTGTAGATCAGGGGGATTCGTTCCGCGAACCACTTGGGCAGGAAGATATCCGTCACCTGCCCGCTCTCGGCCCCCAGGTCCTCCGCCAGGGTTCGTAGCGGGCACGTCTGGCCGTTGCCGACAAACACCGCCGACTCCGCCAGAACGACGACAATGGCCGGGCCTGTCCAGCGGTTAGGCCGGCCGCGCACGCCCGCCCAGAAAACGTGCAGGACGCACGTCGAAACCAGGGCAAAAATGAGAGTGTGGATGGACTTCACGGCGACGATGGCCCCGTGTTGCCCCAGGCCCGACCGCTGTTCCCGCGCCTGCTCGCCCATGTCTGCGTCTCCTTCAGATAGCGGCTGGTTCTAGCCGCCCCGCTAACCGCCGGCGGTCAGCCGCGCTGGCGGCTGACTTGCTTACGCAACGCGGCAATCCGCGCCGCCATTTCCTGGCGCGCCTCGCGCAGGCGCGCCAGCGAGCCGGGCGCCTCGCGCGTGGCGTCCAGAACGACGGTCTCAGCTGCCACGAAGGGATCGGCGATGTCGGCTACCTCGGCGGCGATGGTGTGCGGGACGCTGGTCACGCCGTTGCAGTCGGCGTGCAGCAGGTCATCGGGGTAGACGGCCAGACCACCGACATGGACCGGCACGTGGACATGGCCGATCTGGGTGTAGCCGTGGGAGCAGATGGTCCCGTTGGTAAAGGCTGCGAAACCGAGGAGGCGCACCTGCTCCAGGTCGCGGCCAGCGCCGCTGGTGATGAGGCCCACCGCGCCAAACGCCTGGTAGACGGTGCACATGACCTCACCGAAATTCGCCGCCGCCGTCGGATCGTCCACGTCCTGGAAGACGACGACGGCCGGCCCCGACAGCTCGGCGAAGCGCTCGACCTGCTGATCGAGGCTACCGTACACGTCACCGCCCCGTGGCGGCCAGGTCGCGCGGTGGGTGGCCGTCGCGGCGAAGCCAACGATGGGGGGCATCTCCGGGAAGCAGGCCACGATCCGGCCATCCATGTAGCCGGTGTTGCGGGGGCGCACGTCGAACAATTCGATGAGGTTGCAGATGGTGGGCGTATCGTACTGGCGCAGTCTGTCTAGCACGGCGCTAGCGAATGGAGGCATTCGTCCTCACTTGGGAATTCAGTCGATCGGCTCGGTCAAGGCTACGCCGCCTGGCTACCTCGCGGCTACACCACCATCAACTCCGTCTGGGGCGGCGCGAGCCACTCGAAGCCCGTCTCCGTTACCAGTACGTCCTCTTCCAGTCCGACGTAGCCGATGTCCGGCACGTTCACCCCTAGCTCCAACGTGAAGATGTTGCCCGGCTCCACCGGGTAGTAGGGCGTCTCAACGTAGCGCTCCCAGCGCGGGCCGAGGATGCCCGCCCCATCGTGGACAGCCTGCCCCACGTGGTGGCCGAAGGCGTGCAGATACTCCGGGTAGCCCGCGTCGGTGATGACCTTCCGCGCCACTGCATCGACTTCCCAGCCCATGATACCTGGCTTCAGCGCCTTTGACCCCGCCTGAATCGCCGCCACCACCGTCGCGAAGGCGCGCGTTAGCTCGACGGGCGGCGCGTCGCCTGGCCCCCGCGACACGTACCACAGCCGCTGCAAGTCGGAGCAGTAGCCGTCCTGCTTGACCCCCAGGTCCATGTGAACGACCGTCCCCGGCGTGACCTGGTAGGCTTCCGCCGTGGTGTGGCCGATGGGCCGCGCTCCGTTGTGCACCGTCGGGCAGTACTCCGGATCCCAGGCCATCGTCAGCCCCTTGCCTTCAACAAGGTCCGTTACGAAGCGATGAATCTCGGCCTCGGTCTGACCGGGCTTGAGGGACTGAGTCACCTGATCGAAGA
>JAHCIE010000334.1 GCA_026129385.1 Anaerolineae bacterium | reverse complement strand
GTCCACAACATCGATGAGGCATTGCGCCGTTGGGCCGACGTGCTCGGCCAGCCCGTGCCCACCGTCATCATCGTCCAGCCCGGCGACACCGTGAACATGACCTTTCGCGGCCAGCCTTCCAATGCCCAGGCCAAGCTGGCCTTCTTCAACCTGGGCCAGGTTCAATTGGAACTCATCGAGCCGATGGGCGGCGCGAGCACCTGGCAGGAAGCCCTCGACCAGCACGGCGAGAGCGTGCATCACCTGGCCTTCTGGGTTGAGGGGATGCAGCGTTCCGTCGACTTCCTCAAGGCGCAAGACATCCCCATGATGCAGCGGGGCGACATGGGCGAGGGGCAGTACGCCTACTTCGACGCTCAAGAAAAGCTCGGCGTCGCGCTGGAACTGCTAGAGAAGAAGCGCGAGGGGCGGGCTGTGGGCTAAGGCTCTATGCTGGCGGCGGGGCTGGATATGGCCATCCAGTATTAGCGGCTCTGAACGCCATCCATTGGGATGGCGTTCATTCGTTCTATAATCATCCACATGGATGATGACAATCATTGTTGATTAGATTATTATCTAACTAATGAACAAAGGAGGGACGCATGCTAGATTTACAACAGCCACTAGCCGACGAGCGCAGCCGTGACTACCAACGCGCAGCCCTCAAGAGCCACCAGGCACAGGAGATGCTCGGTAACCGCCAGCCTAGCAACCGCTTCTACGCATCCGCCTTGGACCACCTCGGTCACGTCCTGATCGAGGCCGGCCTGAACCTGCGTGCTCGCTACGGGCGCATGGACTTTGGAGAGCGTCTCGAGGCATGAGCGTGCCGCGCCACGGCTTCCGCACCTTCGTCATCATGTCGGCTGCCCAGCCCCACTCCGGGCACGACATGATGCCGTCGGTGTGGGCGCTGGGGGGCATTCTTGCGCCCGCCCTTGCGGCGAGTATCATTGCTCTGCCTGCCCTGGCGTAGCAGGGCAGTTTGCCGTGGGGGGGCGTGCTGGCGTGGTGCAGGGCGGCGCGGCGGTGATGGGCCTCACCCGCGCTACCCCGCACCCATCTGGCAGGCGCAGATGTTGTGCTACAGGTGGGCATCGAGGACTTCATCGTGGACACACCCCTGGTCAGTTGGGATTACGGCACGGCCTACGACATGTTCGTTAGCCTTCACATGCTCCATCAGCCGGAACGCTACCACATCCCGGCGACGTGGGCATCGGGGATGCGGTCCCGGCTCCCCGGCGACGCCCGCGAGACGCTGGAGCAGGCCGAGGCCACCGTCTTCGACCGTCGCCCCACCCATTGGGTATACAGGCTGCCGCCGCCCAAGGATGGCGACACGGTCCTGCGCGCCCTGGCGGCGATCCCGCCTTTGATGCGCCTGCCGACTCTCACGCTGCGCCCCGATACCGACCCTGAGGTGGCAGTCATCCTCATGGACATCGCCGAACGCGGCGCGTGGGATAGCCACGACCTGACCCAGTTCCGCACCGTGTACCGCCGCCCCCAGTGTGCCGACGCGGCCTCGGTGCAGGACGCGGCGGCCATCCTGTCGGTGTGGGTCGATGCGGCAGCCTTCGGCGAGCGCTTTCTGACGGCGCTGACGGCCTACCACGAGGCCTTCTTCGCCGAGGAGGAGCGCCGCATCCGCCCCGCCCTGGACGCCGCCCTCGAGCGTGCCCAGGCCCTCGCCCGCGAGTTGGACTTCCCGGCCCTGATCGACGCTCTGACTGCGGATATTGGCTACGACATTCTGCCCAAGACAACCCAGGTGGTGCTGGCGCCCTCCTATTGGGTGACGCCGCAACTGTTTGTCGGCTGGGCCGCTGCCGACAAGCCGATCTACCTGTTTGGCGCGCGGCCCCTCGGCGCGTCGCTGGTGCCGGGCGCGCCGGTCTCTGACGCCCTGGTAGAAACCCTCAAGGCGCTGGGTGACCCCACGCGGCTGCGAATTCTTCAGCTTCTCGCCGCCAAGCCCCAGACGCCGACCCAGTTGGCGGGTCGGCTTCGCCTGCGCGCCGCGACGGTCACTCACCATTTGAAACAGCTACAGAGCGTGGGCCTGGTGCGCGTCCGCAGTAAGGCGGGCAAGGAGCGGGTGTATGGGGCGCGCCCCGAAGCCGTGGCGACGACCTTCGAGACGCTGCGCGAGTTTATCGAGTCAAGCGAGAAGGATGGGTAACGCCGACATGAGTCGACGCATCTATTCGATGGTAGCCCTATCATCTTTCTCTGCCGAGGAGACCCCGCATGAAGCTCGACCTGCCCGCCTCCGACACCCCCTTGTCCAGCGACGACATGCGCCGCTGGACCAACGCCATGATCGATACCCAGCTGGCGCTCATTGCTGATGCGACCGACGCCGACGTGGTCTTCGAGCCAGTCGATCCCGAGGCCAACGATACCTATGCTGCCAGCGCGGTGGAGGTCAACCTGCCGTGGTCGCTGGGGCATCTCATCGTTCACGTCACAGCCTCATCGGAGGAGTCGGCGTTCCTGGCTGCCGAACTGGCGCGCGGCGTCACCTTCCATGGCCGCTCCCGCTCGGAAGTACCGTGGGAGACGGTGACCAGCGTGGCCCAGTGTCGCCATCGCCTTGAGGAAAGCCGCCGCATGCGCCTGGCGAGCCTGGACATCTGGCCGGACGACCCTGACCTGGAGAACAGCTATTCGTCCCGCGAGGGCGCGCCGCCCATCAACGCGGTGCGTCGCTTCATGAGTGGCCTGCGCCACGATAACAGCCACGTGGAGCAAATCGCCGAGGTCATGCGCCAGGCCAAAGCCGCCCGCGTCACCGGGTAGCTAATCGCTGGCGGGTGCGGACGAGGGCGTGGCGGATGGGGGGGATGCGGACGACCAGCAGGGCGGTAAGGATGGCGGCATAGATCAGCGGGTCGAGGCGCGCGGCGGCCTTCGCCTGCCAGTAGAAGTGCAGCGCGGCGAGCGCGCCCGCCAGGTACACCAGGCGATGCAGGCGCAGCCAGTTACGGCCCAGCCGTCGCATGGATGCCTTGGTGGAGGTCAGCGCCAGCGCCAGGAGAATCAGCAGCGCGCCTAGCCCGACGATAATGTAGGGCTTACTAAGCAGCGCGTCCTGGAGAATCGCGTTCAGGTCGAGGGCATAGTCCAGGCCGATGAAGTTGGCGAAGTGCAGCAGGGCGTACAGGAAGGCGTACAGGCCCAGCGCGCGGCGCACGGTGATGGGTTTCGACCAGCCGGTGGCGATGTAGATGGGCGTGGCGGCCAGGCTGAAGGCCAGCAGGATGATGGCGGCGCGCCCGGTCATGTTATTGATAGTGTTGATGGGATCCGCGCCCAGGTCGTCACGGAAGTACCACGTCACTAGCAGGAGCAGCGGGGTCAGGGCGAGGGTGTGGGCCACAAGAGTCAACCATTTGCGCTGGACCCACGCCATGGGCGAGACTGGCGCCGACGCCCGCGCCGAGCGGGTGGCCGACATCAATAATTCTCCTTGAGGTCCATCCCCGCGTACAACGAGGCCACCTGGTCGGCGTAGCCGTTGAAGGGCAGCGTCGGCCGGCGGCCGATCTCGCCGATGCGCCGCTCGGTGGCCTGCGACCAGCGCGGGTGGTTAACGGCGGGGTTGACGTTGGCGTAGAAGCCATACTCGCGGGCGTTGGCGTCTTTCCAGGTATTCAGCGGCATCGTGTCGGTCAACTCGATGCGAGTGATGGCCTTGATGCCCTTGAAGCCATACTTCCAGGGCACGACCAGGCGAATCGGCGCGCCGTCCTGGTTGGGCAGCGGCTTGCCGTACATGCCGGTGGCGAGGATGGCGAGGGGGTGCATGGCCTCGTCGAGGCGCAGCCCCTCGGTATACGGCCAGTTGAGGATGTCCCGGTTTTGGTTGGGCATCTCCGACGGCCGCAGCACACCCACAAACTTGACGAACTTCGCCTCGGGCTTAGGCTCGACGCGCTTGAGCAACTCACTGATCGAGAAACCCACCCAGGGGATGACGAAGGACCAGCCCTCGACGCAGCGCAGGCGGTAGACCCGCTCTTCCTGGGTGAACTGGTTGTAGATGTCGGCCATCGACAGGGTGAGGGGCTTGTTGACCAGGCCCGTCACCTCCACCGACCACGGCAGCGGGGTGAACTTCTTTGCCAGCTCAGCCACCGGCTCCTTGTCCAGCGAGAACTCATAATAGTTGTTGTAGTGGGTTACCTGCTCGAACTTGGCAATGCCGTCGCCCAACTCGTCGGTCATCACGCTGACGTAAGGCTCGGCGTGGGCGAGGGCGGGCGGCAGCGGCCCCATCGAGGCTACGGCATCGGCCGCGGGGGGGGGGGGCGGGGGGGGGGGCGGGGGGGGGGGGGCGGG
>JAHCIE010000333.1 GCA_026129385.1 Anaerolineae bacterium | reverse complement strand
GGTTATGAGCCGGCAGCACTGGCCACTGTGCTACGGCCCCAGGCGAGAGCGGGCGACGAGATTCGAACTCGCGACATTCTGCTTGGAAGGCAGACGCTCTACCGCTGAGCTACGCCCGCACCCTAATCGTCAGTCGGGGCGAGAGGATTTGAACCTCCGACCTCCTGGTCCCAAACCAGGCGCGCTAACCGGACTGCGCCACGCCCCGTGACCCGTGGCCGCCCACCCTCGGTGGGTCTGGCCGCCCGCAAAGTATAGAGACTTCACGCGGGTGCGTCAATTAGACGGCAGCACCCGCGACGTGTCTTACATCCATCCGTGTCGGAGTTCCCCGTGAGCGATGTTCTGCCCCTCGGCAAGCTGCCGCCTGACTATCTCGTAGCCCTGCTGCGGCGCTACGCCCCCCCCACCCCCGACGTGGTGGTCGGCCCCGGCCTCGGCCTCGACGCCGCCGTGCTGCGCCTCGGCGACCGGCTGCTCGTCGCCAAGTCGGACCCCATCACCTTCGCCAGCGACGAAATCGGCTGGTACGCCGTCAATGTCAACGCCAACGACGTGGCCGCCCTGGGCGGGACGCCGCGCTGGTTCCTGGCGACCCTGCTCTTGCCAGAGGGCGCGACGACACCCGCCCTGGCCGACACCATCTTTGCCCAAGTCGCCGCCGCCTGTGCCGACATCGGCGCGGCTTTGGTGGGCGGCCACACCGAAATCACCCACGGCCTCGACCGCCCCATCGTCGTGGGGACGATGCTAGGCGAGGTAGCCGCGGCCGACCTGGTGACGGGCGCGGGGGCGCAGGTCGGCGACGTCGTGCTGCTGACCAAAGCGGTCGCCCTCGAGGGCACATCCCTCATCGCCCGCGAGAAGGCGGCCGACCTGGCCCATCTGCCGGCCGACCTGCTGACCGAGGCGCGCGGCTATCTCCACGACCCCGGCATCTCCATCGTGCGTGATGCCGCCATCGTGCGCGCCGCCGGTCCCGTCCACGCCATGCACGACCCCACCGAGGGCGGCGTGGCGATGGGCCTCCACGAGGTGGCGCAGGCGTCCGGAGTGGGCCTGGCCATCGACGCCGAAGCCCTGCCCATCCGTCCCCCGACGGTCGCCCTATGCGCCGCCTTCGGCCTCGACCCGCTGGGCCTGCTCGCGTCGGGCGCGCTCATCGCCGTCGTGCCGCCCACTGTGGCGGCGGCGGCGCTGGCCGCGTTGGCAGCGGCGGGCATCCAGGCGCAGTCGATTGGCCGCGTCGTCCCCGCCGCGCGAGGTGTGAGGCTGGTCCGCGCAGGCCAGGCCATGCCTCTGCCCACCTTCGCCCGCGACGAACTGGCGAGGCTGTTCTAGCGCGACAGGGCCCCTTCGCGAAGGGATACGTAGGAGGCTGCACATGGGTCAAGCCCTGGTGTTTGCAGAGCCACGACAGATTGCATTTGAGGCGGAGCCAGACCACCCGCTAGAGGCGGGGCAGGTGCGCCTGCGCACCCTATACTCCGGCATCAGCGCGGGAACCGAGTTAACCGCCTATCGCGGCAGCAACCCCTACCTGCACAAGCGCTGGGACGCCGAGCGCCGCCTGTTCATCCCCTCGGACCAACCCACCTCCTCCTATCCCATGCGCGGCTGGGGCTACGAGGAAGTGGGCGAGATCATTGAGATCGGCCCAGACGCCCAGGGCGTGGCGCTCGGCGACCGAGTCTACGGTGTCTGGGGCCACCGCACCCGCCACAGCGTCAGCGACGAGTATGCCCGCCAGCGACGCCTGCCGCCCCGCCTCGACCCGCTGCTGGGCGTCTTCTCCCAGATCGGGGCGATTGCCCTCAACGGCGTCCACGACGCCGGCCTGCGCATCGGCGAGACGGTGGCCGTCTTCGGCCTCGGCGTCCCCGGCCAGATCGTGGCGCAACTGGCGAAACGCTCCGGCGTTCGGGTGCTGGGCGTGGACCTGTTCGAGGCGCGACGGGCCAAGGCCCTGGAACTGGGAGCCATCGACGCGGCCATCGACCCGGCCACCGTCGCAGCCGCCGAGCAGATCAAGGCGCTCACCGGCGGGCGCGGCGCGGACGTGTGCATCGAGGTGTCGGGCGCGGCGGCGGCCCTGGCCGAGGCCGTGCGGGCGACGGCCTACTCGTCCAGGGTGGTGGCAATGGGCTTCGTGCAGGGCGAGGCGCGCGGCCTGTACCTGGGCGAGGAGTTCCACCACAACCGCGTCACCATCATCAGTTCCCAGATCGGCGGCGTCGCGCCGGAGCTGTCCTACCGCTGGGACCGCCTGCGCCTGGCCCAGACGGCCATCCGCCTCCAGGCCGAGGGCGCGCTGAACCTCATCCCCCTCATCAGCCACACCTTCCCCTTCCGCCAGGCCGCCGAGGCCTTCCGCCGCCTCGACGAGGAACCGACTACGACGCTGCAAGTCGTGCTCGACCTGACCCAGGAGTAGCCGCCATGCTCTTCGCCGTCCAGACCACCATCGTTCCCGGCGAGACACTGCGGGAAAAGTTCGACCAGCTTGCCCGCTGGGGCTACGACGGCGTGGAAGTGTCGGGAGCGGACCTGTTGGAGCGGCCCGACGAACTGCGGCGAGTCATGGCTGACACGGGCCTGCGCGTCACGTCGGCCTGTGGCGGCTACCACGGCTGGCTCGTCGACCGCAACCCGCGCGCCCGCGCCCTGGCCATCGCCGAGATTCAGCGCATCCTGGCCGTCGGTGCGGAGCTGGGTATCCCCGGCCTGGTGGTCCCGGCCGCCTACGGCATCGGGGCGCGGGCCGGGTTGCCGCCCGCCCGCTACGCCTTCACGGTAGACGAGGATCGCGCCCTGCTCCTCGACAGCCTGGCGCAGGTTCTCGCCTCGGCCGAGACGACAGGCGGCGCGCTGTACCTGGAACCCCTCAATCGCTACGAGGACCGCGTCCTCAATACCCTGGCCGAGGCGCGGGCCATCATCGACGCCATCGGCCACCCGCAGCTGCAACTCATGCCCGACTTCTTCCACATGAGCATCGAGGAGGCCGACATCCCGGCCAGCCTGCGCGCCCATGCCGCCGTCATCGGCCACCTGCACCTGGCCGACTCTAACCGCCAGCTGCCGGGCGAGGGGCACACCAACTGGGCCGCCGCCTTCGCCGCCCTGCGCGACATCGGCTACCGGGGCGCGCTCGCCATCGAGTGCAAGCCGCCCGCCGACCCCCAGACGGCCTTCCCAACCGCGTTACGATTCCTGCGCACGCTCTGAAAATACCGTCTTGACAGCCAAAACGTTTTGGATTACAATGGCAATATCTCCAAAACGTTTTGGACACCCCATCGCAGGAGATGGGCATGGCTGTCACGCTTAAGGAAATCTCCCGCGAGCTGAACCTGTCGGTAACCACCGTGACCCGCGCCCTCTACGGCTACGACGACGTCGCCGAGGGCACGCGACAGCGGGTCTGGTCGCTAGCGGAGACCCTCGGCTATGTGCCCGACACGACGGCCCAGCGCCTGCGCAAGGGGCGCACCGACACCCTCGGCTTTGTCATTCCCACCTTTGGCCCCCGCTTCTCGGACCCCTTCTTCAGCGAGTTCCTGGCCGCCCTCGGTAACGAGGCCGCCCGCCTGGGCTTCGACCTCCTGGTATCCACCCGCGCGCCCGGCGCCGAGGAGCAGGCCGCCTATCGCCGCCTGGTCGAGGGCCGCCGCGTCGACGGCCTGATTCTCGTCCGCACCCGACGGCACGACGAGCGCGTCCAGTATCTCATCGAGCGCGACTTCCCCTTCGTCGCTTTCGGCCGCACCGACCTCGAGGTTGACTATTCCTATGTGGATAGCGACGGCGAGGCCGGTTTCCGCCAACTGGTCGAGTACCTGGTGGGCCTGGGCCACCAACGCATCGCCTGCCTGAGCGCCGACCCGGAGCTGACCTTCGTCGCTCACCGCCTGACGGGCTATCGCGCCGCCCTGGCCGCCCACGGCATCCGCCCCGACCCCAACCTGCTGATCCAGGCCGACCTGACTCAGCGTGGCGGCTACGAGGCCGCCGGCCGCCTGCTCGACCGGGCGGAGCCACCCACCGCCCTGGTGTGTCTCAACGACCTGATGGCCCTCGGCGCCATGCGCGCCGCCCAGCAGCGCGGCCTGGCCGTCGGCCACGACATCTCGGTCACCGGCTTCGACGACATTCCCCTGGCCGAGAACGCGCACCCGCCCCTCACCACCCTGGAACAGCCCGTCTACGACATCGGCAAGCGCCTGTGCGCCATGCTCGTGCGACTCATTCGCGGCGAGTCCCTCGACGACGCCCATGTCCTGCTTGCCCCCAATCTGATCATCCGCGAGTCGACTGGCCCCGTACCTATGTGAACCTGTGTCCATG
>JAHCIE010000332.1 GCA_026129385.1 Anaerolineae bacterium | reverse complement strand
CCCATCAGGTCGTTGTGAGCGTGCGCGGCGTTGTACAGGCGGCTGTCCCACACCAGCGGCTGCAGCCCCTGACTCTGTCGGTAGGTGTTGATTTGCGCAACCAGTTGCGGCCCCAGGCCCTCAATCTCAGGCGCGGCGCTGGATGGCGTGCCACGGGACATCGCAAGCAAGGCAGCGAATGCAAGAAGGGCAGCGCCCAATATCTTTTTCATGCAGTTGTTTCCTCTCTAGCTCGAACCGAGTAGCGAATACTCGGCCGTGTTGAGGCGAAGGCATCGCCGGCGGAGGCGGAGCAACGCCAATGACGGCCGCTCGCGCCTAGGGTATATACGCCGAAACCGCCTCTATAATCACACAAACCAGGTGGAGACTTCTAAACAAAATCGAGAATGGGGGATGTGGACGCCAGCCCATCAAGGCGCGACTCCGCTGGGGTCGCGCCAGGGGCCGTAAATATCCCCGAGGGCTGCATCCAGGGTCGGGAACTTGAAGGCGTAGCCCAACTCCAGCAGCCGTCTGGGAATTACCCGCTGCCCCGTGATGACACTCTCCGCAAACTCACCCACGACGGCCTTCACCGCCACGCCCGGCACGGGCGCCCACGATGGGCGACCCAGCGCCCGCCCCAGCGCAGCGTTGAACTCGCGATTCGTCACCGGGTTAGGCGCGGTGGCGTTTATGGGTCCCGCGAAGCGGGCATCCTCCAGGCCTTGCGCTAGAATCGCAATCTCGTCAGCCAGATGAATCCACGACACATACTGGGAGCCGGGCAGAATCGGCCCGCCGATGAATAGCCTGGCAGGCAGCGCCATCAGCGACAACGCGCCCCCGGCCGCCCCCAGTACAATGCCTGTACGGGGCAGGAACACGCGCACGCCGAGCGCCTCTGCCTTGCGCGCCTCCTGCTCCCACGCAACGCCGACACGCGCCAGGAAGTCGTCGCCGGGCGGCGCGCTCTCATCCAGGGGTGTAGCGTCGCGGTGGCCGTAGTAGCCGATGACCGACATGCTCAAGAGCACGCTCGGGCGAGCTTTCGCCACGGTCATAGCGTTGACGAGACCCCGCGTGCCGACGGTGCGGCTGTTGGCAATCTCGCGCTTGTAGCGGTCGTTCCAGCGCTTGCCGCCCACCGAGGCGCCAGCCAGGTTAACCACAGCATAGGCCCCTTCGACGGCCGACACCCAGGCTCCACGTTCGGTTGGCTCCCAGGCCACGTAATCGGCGGCTCCGCTCACCTCCCCACGCGCCCTGGTCGGGTTCCGTGAGAAGACGACCACTTCATACCCCCGCCGCGCCAGTTCGCGCACCAGGCGCGAGCCAATGAAGCCCGTTGCGCCCGTCATGACCACTCGACGGCTTTGCATATTGTGCCTTCAGCCCCCATGCCTTCGGAATGGACGATATTCCCCCAATTATAGACCCTCGCCTCCACCATGCCCACCCCAAGTTGACTTTTCCCTCAACGATGAATACGATTCGCAGTCGATACGTTATTGAGGAGCGATATGTCGTCTCTGGGTCAGCAGCTCCGCGCCGCCCGCGAACAGCAAGGCCTGTCGCCGGCCGACGTGGAAGCTAACATCAAGATACGTCCGCCGGTACTTCAGGCATTGGAAGAAGGCAACCTGGCGGGCCTGCCCCCCAAGGCCTTCGCGCGGGGCCTGGTCCGCAAGTATGCAGAGTTCCTGGACCTGGACCCGGTCGCCGCCGCAGCACAGTTCGACGCCGAGTACGGCGCTGTCACACCGGCGAACTTCAACCCTGTCCTGCAAGAGCCTCTGTATCGAGGGCGGCGGGATTGGGCGGAGCTACTCTTGGGCGTGGGCGCGGTCGTGTTGGCCCTGGCCGTCGTCTACGGCGTTTTCCAGTACTCCATCCTGCCGTTACGGCAAGCCAACCCGCAACTGGCGCAAGCGCCCGCCGTGACGGCCGTCAGCGGCGGTGAAACCCCCGAAGCGCCGAAGAGCAGCGCCGCGCCGTCCCCCACGCCGCCACCACCTACACGCACGCCGGTCCTAGACGCAACGCCGGTCGTAGGCGCTCCACCGACGCCCACATTGCTGCCGACCATTGGCGCTACGGCCACCCGGTCGGCCCCAACGCCCGCGCCAACTGTTCCCTCAAACGAGGTGGAAGTTGGGGTCGAGATTACGCAACCTAGCTGGATTCAAGTCAAGGTCGACGGCCAACAGGTCTTCGCCAGCGTCCTCCAGCCGGGCCAAAGCCGGTCCTGGCGCGGCCAGAAGAGCGTGACCCTCCGCACCGGCAACGCGGGCGGCACGATCATCTTCGTCAATGGGCAGCCGCTGGGCACGCTCGGTACACCCGGCTCTGTCGTCGAGCGCGAGTGGCAGCTCGGCCAGGCCGATGTGCTCAACCCGGCGCCCGCCCAGGCCACCGCGCCACCGCCACCTGCCCCACCCACGGCAACAGCGCAACCCTAACCTCGCCACCATGAAGCAATACGGCGGCCCACCCCAAGGTAGGGCCGCCGTCGCTACTTGCTCACTCCAGAGTTCAGCCAGCTGACCCCAGCAACCTACGGATGTTGTCCACGGCGTCCCGCTCCTGCGAGCTGACCTCCGTCTTGCCAATACCCAGGAAGCCGCCCTCCTTGTAGGCGTGCGCTGTACCATCAGCGACGCCAACGAGCCAGGCGCGGAACTGGTCGACCTCGGCCGTGCTCAGCGAACCATCGTGCGTCTTGCGGCTGAGCAGATCCCCAACCAGGCCCAGGGTCTGCATCGCGGATTGCGCGGCCTGCTCAGGCGTCTTGCCAAAGGCCGGCGGCTTGGTCGCGCCTTCCGCCGTCAGGTCAACAACCAATGTCCGAATCAGTTCCGACGGCGAGCCGTTAGCCTTGATCTCGGACAACGACCGCGCCAGCGGCAGCGTCTCTTGTACCAGACCCATCGGACCACTCGGGCTGACAGCCATGACGGCAACCATCGCGGCGTAGGGCGACTGGCTAAGAGTCCGCCACTCGTCGGAGGTGAAATGATTATGGAGCGTCATCGCCATCTCTCCTTGGTAGCTCTGGTGGTATAATGCGGTCATCCCGCTGCGCTTCCGAACGGAGTCACCGCATGCCGACTGCCTCGCCCCTCGACCGCATCGCCACCGTGCTCGTCGAGCCGCGCAGCGCCGACAACGTAGGCGGCGCGCTCCGCGCTCTGCGCAACATGGGCCTCAGCGATCTTCGCCTGGTCCGCCCCGCCAACTTCGACTGGCGCCGCCTGGCCGTCGCGGCGCACCGCAGCCAGGCCCAGATTGACGCCATTCGCGTCTTCGACGACCTGGACCACGCCCTGGCCGATGCCGTGTACGTGGTCGGGGCGACGTCACGGCGGCGGGCCGCACGCCTGCCAGTACTTACGCCGCGCCAGGCCGCCGACGCTGCCCTGGCGCGTGTTGACGACGGGCCAGTCGCGTTCCTGTATGGCCGCGAGGATGTTGGCCTCTCCCGCCGCGACCTGGAACGCTGCCACGCCTTGCTGACCGTTCCCACCGCCCCGGACTACGCCTCGTTGAACCTCGCCCATGCCGTGCTCATCGTCGCCTACGAGCTGCGCCTGGCCGCTGATGCGCCACTACCGCCACCGCGCTCAGCAGCCCCGGCCACCGCAGCCCGTATGGCCGCCCTGTTTGTGACCCTCGACCAGGCTCTCGACAGTGCGGGATTCCTCATCCCCAGCCGCGCCGAGGCCACCCGCCGAGCCGTGCGGGCCATCGCGCAGCGCGCCGAGCTAACCGACCAGGAAGCCGCCCTCGTGACGGCCATGCTGCGCGCCCTGCGGCCGTCATAGCCACACCCGACGGGTCACCCGGCAGCGCGGCGACGGCTGCGTGTGAACAGCTTGACCAGCTCGCGCAGCCACACCACGGAACTTGCCACCACGGTAGCGATGAGCCAGTCGGCCCCCGTCAAGGGAACCGTGCTGAAGGCCGTCTGCAAGAAGGGCACGTAGATCACGGCCACCTGGAGCAGGATCGACACTCCCACCGCGATCCAGATCCACTTATTCGCAAACAGGCCGTGGAACGCGCTTGTCTCATCTGAGCGAGCATTGAAAACGTTGAAAAGCTGGAAGAAGACCAGCGTGGTAAAGGCCATCGTCTGCGCGTAGGCCATCGTCCCACTGCCGGGAATTAGCCCACCCGGCAGCGCCCAATCCATCACCGCCAGCGTACCCATGGCCATGATGGTTCCGACGAAGGCAATGTCGAACCACATCCAGCGGTCGATAACCCGCGTGCGAGGATCCCGGGGCGGCTTGCTCATCTGATCAGGGTCGGGCGGGTCGACGCCCAGCGCCAATGCCGGACCAGAATCCGTGACCAGGTTGATCCACAGA
>JAHCIE010000331.1 GCA_026129385.1 Anaerolineae bacterium | reverse complement strand
CGCTGGCGTGGGACCAGACGGTCGAATTGGAGGATACGCCGTCCACGGCCATCACAAAGTAGACCTTGTTGGCCGGGTTGCGGGCCGCGCTCACGTCGACATCGTTGAAGTCCCACACGGGGTGGGCCACGCCGTTGTCGGTCGTGAGGCGCTTGCTACCCGTCGCGACAATTTCGGCGGGGCCATTATTGATCATGCGCAGCAACTTGACGCTGTTGCCGAAGTCCGGGCCAACGGAGTTGGTCGTGCCGCTCTCGAACACGCGCGCCGTAATGTTGGCGAGGTCGGCCGTGGCGACGTTGCGCTGATTGCCGGCTGCGTCGTGGGGCCACAGCACGCTGAAGCGGGCGTCGACCCGGCCAGGCTTGCTGGAGCCGATGGCTGTGGGCAGGAGTGGCTCGGGCAGATAGGTGCGGCCATCCGCGCCGTGGCCCCACACGTTGGTGTTGGCGGGCACGCCGTCGACGGTCACATAGAAGTAGTACTTGTTGAGTGGATCCTTGGCGGCGCCCACGTCAATGTCGTTGAAGTCCCAGACGGGGATGTCGTAGCCGCTGATGTTGGCCATGCGGCGGTTGCCATCGGCGACAGGCTGCGCCGGTTCTGCATTCAGCGCCTGCCACAGCGTGACTTTCGGGTTGAAGTCGCTCTTGACGGGGTTCAGGGTGCCGGCGTCGAACAGGTAGGCTGTCACATTCACCATATTGGCGACGGAGACAGGGGCGTTGTTGTGGGGCCAGACAATTTCGATCTTGGCGTCGACGGGGTTTGCCGCGAGGGCTGGCGTGGCAAGGCCAGCGACGGCGAAGGCCGCAGCCAGCACGAGCGCCAGAGCCGTCACAACGCGACGGGCGATGGGGTGGGGATTCACACGTTTCTCCTTGGCGGCGAGCTACCAGATGTCAGGGCGCATCTCGCCCGGCTCGAACTCTGTCAGCCGCGAACCTCCCCCGCGCCAGGCGGCGCGGCGTGGGAGGCGATGATTCGATGCCCCGCGACACCACAGGCTCGCGTTGGGCCGGAAAGGGCGGGGATGCAGACGAGGGGTGGGGGCCAGCCTTCGGTAAGCCGTTATGCCTTCCAGGTATACGTGGCGAGGATGCTCAAGGTCCGCTCAGCGCGGCGCGTGAGCCGCCGACCAAGTTCGCGATTCTACGCAGAATGCCACGTGGGTCAAATGTTGGGCGGGTTGAGGCCTGTCACACCATCGGCCAGGGAATGTGACGGCCTGCACCAGGGTTGGGGAAGGCGCCGGCTTGCAGAAGCCGTTCGAGGCGGCGGTCCAGGGCACGTAGCTCGCTCGGATCGAGGAGGCCTGCCAGGGCCAGGCGGGGCGGCTCACCGGGGCGTAACTGGTCTTGAAGACGGCGCAGGTCGGCCATGAGGTCCGCCGCAATCGGCTCGCCAGCGAAATCCCAGATGACCGTCCGCAACTTTGGGTCAGCATGGAACGTGATGCCGTGGTCGATGGCCCACACGTGGCCATCGTAGCCGAGGAGGACGTGCCCCGACTTGCGGTCGGCGTTGTTGATGAGAACATCGAACAGGGCGATGTGCCGACCGGCGTCTTCGTGGTCGTCGCGGAAGGTGAGGTAGTGTTCCTCCTGGTCGCAGTCGATGTAGAGCTGGATCGAGCCGTAGCCGTGGGGGCCGTCGCGCAGCACCGTTGGTGGGACGATGAGCCAGCCCAGCGCCTCGCTAACCACGTAGGCCGCGCGCTCGCGCTGGCAGAGCGTCCCCTGGGTGAAGTCCCACAGGGGGCGCTCGCCCCGTCGGGGCTTGTAGACGGCGGGCAGGGCGATCTCGTCCTGCTGAACCGTGACCAGGAAAGTGTAGTTACTGCTCCACGGCAGCAATCCCTGCTCGTCGATGCCGCCGCATTGCAGGATTTCGACGACTTGCTCGACGGTCAAGGGCGTCGATTCGCGCTGGCGTTGGGGCGAACGATGGCGGGGCTTGCGCTCTTTAGGCATGGGCGCTAGATCAGCTGGGCGTGCTTGTGGCCGTTGCGGGGCGGGCAAAAATGGCCGCCGGCGTCGATAGGCAGGCCGCATAGGGGGCAGGTTGGGCGGCCCTGTTTAACAATGTCGGCGGCATGGTGGGCGAGGGCTTCCATCTGACCGCGACTGGCCCACATGCGGACCACATCGCCATTGGGGTCAGCGTCATCACCTTCGTCATTCAGGCTTGCCAGGTCGTCTTCCTCGCCCTCCTCGTGGGTTGCCAACTCCTGGGCCACCAGCACGAGCAGATCGTGCTCTTGATCGTAGCCGAGGCCCATCTGCCCGACCCGGAACAAGGGCTGGAGGGGTTGTTCCAGGGACATGTTGCGTGGCAGGGGGGCAGTGGACACGGCCGGGAAGTTCTGGTCGAGGTGCTCGATGAGTTGCAGCACGCTCTGCGCTAGAGCGGCGACCTGTTCCTTCTCCATCAGGAGGGTGACCAGGGTCGAGCCTTTGCGCGCCTGGAGATAGAAGGTGCGCTGCCCCGGCACGCCGACGAAGCCGGTCGTAATGCGCGACACGGGGTTCATTTCGATAACGTTCGCAGCCATAGCCCGCTACTCTCTCTTCTCTGCGCTGGCCGTTGGCGCGATGCTCCCGTTCGCGCTGGCGTCGACCGCTGCCTCGGCCGCGTCCGTCGCCGTTTCGGCGGCTGGCTCCGTCTTGCGCTCCGGCAGGCGCGGCACACCGCCGGTTTCGTTGAGGACCACGAGGCGTGGACCGCCCTGGCCCAGGTGAATCCATGTCAGGGAGGCGGGTGCGACGTCGATGCGCTGAAACAGGTCGAGGTGCAGCCCAATGTAGTGGGCGATGATAGCCTTGATGACGTCGCCATGGGACACAACGGCCACCACGTCCTCGGGATGCGCGGCGCAAATCGTCTCCACCTGGGCGACGGCGCGGGCCTGCATCTCGGCCATCGTCTCGCCGTTGGGGAAGCGTGTGACGCTGGGATAGTGTTGCACGCCGCGCCACAGGTCTTGCTTGGCCAGTTCCTTTAGCTCACCGCCGGTCCAGTCGCCGTAGCGAACCTCGCCGACCCCATCCACGACGCGAATCGCCAGGCCTTTGGCGCGGGCCAGTGGCTCGGCGGTCTCGATGGCCCGGTCCAGCGGGCTGCTGTACAGGGCGTGGATGGGTGTCTGGTCCAGGCGCTGGGCGAGGGTGTCGGCCTGGGCGCGGCCGTCCTCGTTGAGGTGGACGCCCGGCGTCCAGCCGGCGAGGCGGCCGGTCTTGACGTAATCGTTGACGGCGTGACGGATGAGGAGTATTTCTGTCATGGCTCAATTCTAGTCGCGTCCCCGCAAAGAGGCAATAGCCGCGCCCTACTGTGCGCCGTGGGCTTCCGCGAGGTGGGCGTCTACGAGCGCCACGCCCAGCTCGACGGCGTGTGGCGCGATGTGGTCATTGTCGAGCGGCTGATTGACGCGAACCTGTAACACGCCTTTGGGATGCAGCACGCCCCCGTGGAATTGGGCTCCACGGGGGCGTGGCTATGGGACTATCGCCATCTCACCGATGATGTTGGTATCAAGCGTCCTTCTTGCGCTTGATCTCCGCCGCGATGTCTTCCAACGTCAGATTAGCGAATAGCCGGTCGCGCTCCTCAGTATAGTTGCCATAGCCCGTGGTGAACTGGTTGAGGAACCGGACTGTATCCACGATGCCAAGCTCCCGGTACAGGAGCCGAAGCGCTTCCTGATTCACCTCAACCAGTGGCCTCGTTTCTACGACCATGACTCGCTCTCCTGTATCAGTTCCAGGGGTGACACTATTCGGATTTGCCAGTTGGCAAGGCTCCTCGCCCTTCTCAACAATCGATCATCGCAAGTGCAGAAATAATCAGCCTGCGCTGCTTCGGCTGAAGCGATGTTAAGGGCGTCGAGAGGCTTGAAGCCCTCGTTGGTCAGGTCCTGGGCGCGCTGTTCGATGGGATCCGTCAGTTTAACAAACAGAGCCGCCTTCGCCAGCACAGCCAACGCATGTTCGCGCCGGACCATGAGAGGATTCCGCTCCGTCTCAAACACGAGGGCATCTGACGACACCAACTCGACCAGGCCAGACTCGCATAGCGCCAGAAGCGCCAGGACGGCATCGCCTTCGAGAGCAATGCGAACGTGAGATCGGCTGTCGAGGGGGCGCTGAATGCTGCATGTGTCAAGATAGACTCGCATAGCGCAAGTATAGCTGTCCTGGGCCAGCGCGCGCAAGTCCCTCGGGAACCCGATGTGGGGGCCGCGGCCCCATGCTGGCCCTCATCGACGCGGCCCTGGCCGCCGGGTTCTGGAAGCTCGTGTCGCGCGTCTTCGTGGAGAGCGCGGCCAACCGCGCCCTACTGTGCGCCGTGGGCTTCCG
>JAHCIE010000330.1 GCA_026129385.1 Anaerolineae bacterium | reverse complement strand
CCACCACGGGCGCGCCCGCCGCGAAGGCCTCCTGCGCCACGAGGTTGGATGTCTCCGGCCACACCGACGGCACGACGATCAGGTCCAGATCGGCCATGACCTCGGCGCGGCGGTTGGCGGTGAACGGTCCCAGGAAGCGGATACGTGGATGGCGGGCCAGACCCGTCAGCTGGCGGGTGTAGTCGGGGAAGGGGCGCGGGTCGCCGTAGATCATCAGGTCGGCCGCGTCGTCGGGCAGGCGATTGAAGGCCTCGACGAGCACGTGCACACCCTTTTGCCAGGCCAGCCCCCCTACGTAGCCGAGGCGGGGGCGAATGTGCGGCGCGCGGGGCGCAGCGGGCGCGTAGACGATGCCGTGCTCCACGATGCGGATGCGGTCGGCGGGCGCACCCTGCTGGATGAAACGGTCGCGGACGAAGGGCGTTGGCGCGATGAGGACATTCGCCTGCCGGAGCGCCGCATCCAGTAACCGCGCACGATAGGCGAACAGGCTCGCCACACCCGGCGCAGCCGCCAGCGCGACGCCCCCTTGCAGCGGGTCCAGCGCCATGCCGCCGTGGTGCGCGGCGCAGTCAGCGCAGTTCAGCCACAGTCGCGGCCCCTCGCACAGGCGGCCGGTGTGGCGCACGAGTTGCGCGTTGCCGCAGAAGGCCCACCAGTCGTGCAACGTCCACACCACAGGGATACCGCGCGCCTGCGCTACGCCGATCAGCCGCGCCGACAGCCCCTTGAGATGCTGGATGTGGACCACGTCGGGCGGCTGCGTGTCGAGCAGACCGGCAAAGGCGATGTCGATGGCAGGATTGTGAAACGAGCGGATGAAGAGTTCTAGTGGGTGGCGGGCCGGTCGTGAGCGCGGCGCGAAGACAGCGCCCTCGGCCGGCGGATTCTCGACGCGGCGCAAGATGGGCGGTTCGCTCACCCGGTCGGCCCAGCCGTGCAGGACGGACACGCTATGCCCCTGGCCTGCCTGGTGGGCCGCCAGGGTCGCGGTGTAGGTCTCCACGCCGCCGCGCCGGTCGGGGGGATACTGATGGCTGACGTGTAGGATGCGCATGGCCTACTCGAAGCCGAGCCAGTCTACGAGAACCCCCAGCTGTCGAGGGTCCGCGCCGCCTGGCGCGAAGGTCGGGCTGACCAGCCGTACCTCGGCCGTGGCCGCCAGCGCCAGGTCGGCCGGGAGGGGCAGGGTATACTCAGCCAGGTCGGGCTGGACGTCGAGGCGACCCACCGCCCGCCCATCGACGGTGACGTCGAGCGGCGTTACCTGCCCCGGCCGCCCCCCTAATCGTAGATGTAGCTGTGTGGCGCCCGGCGGCGCCGCGATGCGCGCCACGGCGTCGCCGTTCGTCCAGCGGAACGTACCGTCCCTATGCTGCTCGCGCCCATACCAGCCTGACACGACCCGCGAGCCGTCCAAGCCCCCCACGTCGGTCGTCAGCCCGGCGCCTGGCTCGGCGACGCGGTAGAGTTGGAGAACGGGGCGATAGACGTCCCATCGCTGGGGCGGGCGGTCCACGGGCGCTTCCAGCACTGGAAAGCTCAGCGAAACCGAGGTCACGGGCGTCAGACTCACGCCGGCTGCGTCGAAGTCGTCAGCGCTGGCGTCTGCCACGACCATGACCGGCCGGCCGGCCGCCTGCCAGCCGCGAATCAACTGGCCCAGTCGGGCCGGATTCGGCTCGCCGATGAGCATCAGCACGTCGCGCCCATGCAGGAACTGGAGGGGCATCCCTACCTGGGCGGAGACGCCCATCGGATTTGGGGACGTGAAGAGCACAACCGCCGTTGGATCAACCTGCGCGGCCAGCCCGGCGATCTGGTCAACGCTGCCGGCGCCCTCACGGTTGGCGCGAACCGCCGTCGTCTGGGGTAGCATACCCAGGAGAAGGAGGAGGCCCAGGGCCATCGCGACGGCGGGTCGGCCCACCCTCGCCCACGGGGAGCGCGATGCAGCAACCAGGCTCGCGCCCGGCGCGACACCAGCGATGACGGCCAGGGCGTAGCCCGCGAACAGGCTGAAGGCGGGGAGGACAGCGGGCAGGTAGCGGCGCATGACGTAGATGTGACGAGGGCTGTTCAGGGGGTTAGCCAGATACAGGACGGCGAAAAACAGCCCCAGGCCCAGGACGAGCCACGCGCGATGCAGAGGACCGCGGTAGGCGAGCCACGCCGCGCCGCCGACCGCTAACGCAACACCCAGGGGCGACAGATACCATCCAATCTGCACCAGACTTAGGTGAGGGTAGGCCGTGACCGTCCCCGAATACCAGTTGGTCCAGGTCATCGCCTCGCCGAAGAGGGGACGGACGAAGTAGGCCCAGCCTGCCAGAGCCACGATGCCTACGGCGAGAGCAGGACGCCACCAGGCGGTCGCCAGCCCTGGCACGCGCCAGGCGGGGCTGATACCCTTTCGCCACAGCAGCCAGCCCAGCGCGACGGCGATACCCACCCCCACCAGGCCCAGGCCGAGCAGGCGCGCCACGAAGGGCAGGACGATGGACGTCGCCTGGACGTAGGGCCGGGCAAACAGGGCGGTGTGGATGGCGGCCAGGGCGACCAGACCCACGAGAGGGGCGAAGAACGAAGCCGTGCCGACCAGGGTTGTCCGCCAGTAGCCCTCGCCCTCGCCGCGTTGGCGGAGGACGAGGCCTCGCGCGACCAGCCATACTGCCAGCCCCACGGGCAGCGCCAGCACGAAGGGGGTATCAATGCGGGTGAGCATCACGCCGCCCAGGGCCAGCCCCGCCAGGAGGCCATGACGCGGCGGGTAGCCGCGCGTTACATAGAGACTGAAGGCGTAGATGGCTGCCCACAGCAGAGCCTGGGTCAACACCTCCGACATGGTATAGCGGCTGAACCAGACCTGGGGGGCGGTGAGGGTGAGGGTGAGGGCGCCGATGGCCGCGGCCGTCTCACCCATGGCCCAGCGGCCCGCGTAGTAGACGCCAAGGATGCCCAGCGCGCCCCAGAAGGGCAGCAGCCACAAGCTGCCCCACACGCCCCCGCCGAGACCGAAGCCAATCGCCAGCCAGACGGGGTGGAGCGGGAAGAACTGGGGGACACTCACACCCTGGTCGGTGTCCACCATGTAGAAGTCGGGAAAGCGCAAGGGCGCCCCCGGCGTCTCCGGCGCGTTCCACAGGAACAGGGCGCGGTCGGCCGGGGCCATCTCGGCCAGGAGCGGCTCGCGCAGGGGCAGGCTGCCATGCAGGGCGATCTGCGCCCCGGCGGACACATAGGAGCCGGGTGCGGCCGCGCCCAGGATTGTCTCGTGGGGGGGGCTGAAGAGAGTGAGGGCGAATACGAACAAGGCCAAAGGGAGAATGTCCGAGCGGGCCGGGCGGGGGAGCGGCAGGCGCGGCCGGCCGGCTAGCAGCCATACCAGCCCGCTGCCCATCACGGCCAGGGGCACGAGTAGCCGCAGTCGATAGACACCCAGGTCGGCCAGCACGAGCGCGACGCCGCCCGTGAGTACGACACTGACGACAACCATCCGCCACAGCGCCTCGATGAGGCCTCTCGCCCGCGCCTGGTCGTCCTGGCTCCGGGGCAGGCTGCCCAGGGCGACCGCCCCCGGCAGGATCAGCACCAGCGGGGCCAGGAGCAGGGCGAGCAGCCAGAACCAGCGACCGTCCATGCCCTTTACCCTGCCTCAGCGGGTCGCCGACGGCCTGTCGCAGTCACGGCCATGTCACGTCCGCGCCGTGGGGATGCTTTTCGCGCCGGGTGACATTCCATACGCTCACGCTGCCGCTGCCCACCACCTGGGCCTTGCCGTCGGCGAGGACTAGCGCCGTGTTGCGGTCGACGCCTAGCAGGCTCAGCTCTGGCGGGAGCGATTGCCAGGCGGCGGTGAGCATGCCGCTCGGCATCTCGTCGAAGTGGGGGATGACCACTGCGCCGAGGGTACGCCCGAAGCCCGGTCGCCAGTCCGTCACGCCACGCAGGCTGCGGAATTGCTCACCCCAGATCATCGCGCCTGCGCTGCACCCGGCCACGACGCCCCCGCCGTCGAGGACGGCCAGGATGGCGGCCAGGGCCGGCGTCCCGGCCAGGGTGTCGTACAGGTAGTCGGGCTTGCCTCCCGACAGGTACACGAATTGGGCGTGGCGGATGCGGACAGCGTGGTCCTCATCCTCGGCCGAGTCGCGGTCGACAATGGGCAGCGCCTCGACCTGCGCGCCCAGGCGACGGAAGTGGTCCACACCCAGGTCCATCCAGTAGCGGAGGCGCGCGTCGCCCTCGGTCCCCGCCGCCGTGGGCAGGCACACCACGTGGGCGTTCGCCGGCAGGCGAGCCAGCAGCCAGTGGTCGACGCTGTCCATAGGCGGCAGGTACTCGCCTGCGCCCACCAGGGCCAGCGCGCCGCTCATCGGTAG
>JAHCIE010000033.1 GCA_026129385.1 Anaerolineae bacterium | reverse complement strand
CACACCTGCGGCAATGGCCGCCCGGAAGGGAACCAGGTCCACGCGCTCCAGGTCGTCCAGGCTGCGGTCGATGCGCGGCAGGGCCAGGTGGGAGTCGACGCCCGTGTCGCCATGACCGGGGAAATGCTTGGCGCAGGCGGCGACGCCCTGGTCCTGCAACCCCTTCAGCGTCGCTACCACGAAGCGCGCCACATCGTTCGCATCCTCGCCGAAGGATCGCACACCAATGACCGGGTTGGCGGGGTTGGCGTTCACGTCGGCCACCGGGGCGAGGCAGACGTTGATGCCGACGCCGCGCAGATCATCGGCCATCATTGCGGCTACCTGCTCGGCCAGCGCCGTGTCGCCCGTCGCTCCGAGCGCCATCGCGCCCGGCGTGAGGGTCGCGCCAACATTGAGCCGCGTGACGAGGCCGCCTTCCTGATCGGCGGCAATGAGCAAGGGGATGGGCGCGGCGTCTTGCAGCGCGCGCGTCAGAGCCGCCACGCGCTTAGCATCGGGACAGTTCCGGGCAAACAGAATGATATTGCCCAGACTGCCATCACGCACGGCGGCCACCGTCGCGCTATCGGCGCTGGGGTCCGCAAAGCCGCCCATGATGACCTGGCCCACCTTCTGCTCGAGGCTCAGCTCGGCCAACTGAGGAATTGGGCGTTGCAGCGGCTCAGACATGCGACAGCTCCGCAAAGAAAGTGTAGCGGTCGCCACGATAGACCGCCTCGGCGTACTCGAAGGGGCGGCCGTGGGCGTCATAGGTGGTGCGGCGGGTGCGCAAGACAGGGGCCGCGTGCTCCAGACGTAGCAACTCCTCTTCCCGCGTGGTAGCCCACGAGGCTTCGATCTCCTGCTCGGCGCGGGTGGGGTGGACGCCGAACTCATCCCTCAAGAGTTGGTAGAGGGAAGCCACATGGTCGCGCCCTATCAGACCTTCGACACCGGCAAAGTGCAGGTGACTGGTCTCGATGGCCAGCGGCTCGCCATCGGCCAGGCGCAGGCGCTCGATGACCACGATTTCCTCGTGGGGCAATATGCCCAACGCGCGGGCGGCCGAGGGCTTGGCGGGCACGAGGCGGATGGAGAGGAGGGTTGCGCCGGGCTGCTTGCCACGGGCGTGCATATCGTCAGAGAAACCGCTGAGGCGCGTCAAACGTTGGCGCAGGCGGGGCAAGGCGACAAATGTCCCTTTGCCCTTCTCTCGCACCACTAACCCCTCACTGACTAGCTCGCCGAGCGCCTGGCGCACCGTCATGCGGCTGATACCGAACTGTTCGCAGAAGTCGCGCTCGGAGGGAATAAGAGTCCCCGGCGGCCACACACCGGCCTCGATCTTCTCGCGGACGAATTCCTTGACCTGCGAGTAGATGGGCACGGTCCCAGTCTTGTCCAACATGGCTTGCCCCCTTGCACACCTGTCTAGACAGGATTGTACCAGGGTGGCACTGACGTGTCAAGGCGAGCGCGTGCGCCGCTGGCGATAGTGATACTCGTACAGCGGCGCGAAGCCGACGGACTCGTACAGCGCGCGGGCCACCGCGTTGGCGGCCACCACCTGGAGATAGGCCTGGCTCGCGCCCTCCCCAAGCGCCCAGGCAGCCAATGCGCCCAAGACCGACGCGCCCACACCTCGCCGCCGGGCGGCCGGGAGGGTTCCCATGCAGAAGACGCCAAGCCAGCCGCGCTCCACGACGCCCAGGCCCACGCCGGCGGCGATACCATCCAGCCGCGCCAGGGCATAGCCAGCGCGCGGCCCGATGCGGCGCAAGATGCCTTGCCGGGCAGCAAGCGCGTGATCGCTGACAGCCTCCACGGCCTGGTATACCGCCAGCCACTCATCGTCCGGTCGCTCACCCAGCGCCACGTCCACGCTGCATGGGGGCGCGGTCGCCGCTGTGACCTCAGCCAGCGCCACCGTCTCAACGAGGGTGAAGGAGTGGGGTACGTAGCCGCGCCGCGCCAGAATCTCGTCCAGGTCGACCGGCTGAGCGGCGGGCGTGATCTGGTAGCACGGCAGGATGCCGTGGCGGGCGTAGAAGTCCTCGACCAGGGCGAGCCGCTCGGCCAGCGGCACGCGCCCGCCGTCGGCGTTGGCCCATACGGAGTTGGCCCGCGACGTGACGCCGCCATTGAATCGCAGCCGCCAGCCGTCGAGCGTCTGGGTGACCTCGGCAGGCCAGGCATTGGCGGCCAGTTCTTCGACCAACCTGACCACAGCCATCGTCTCATCACTCGTGGTCATATCTGGCCTTCATGGGCCGCTGCCAGCAGCGTGTGCCGTACCTTGCAGGGAACTGTCGCACGCGGTGGGCAGAGAAATCATCCGCCGGCAGGGCCTGGCGGCAATGCCGTCGCGCTCCGCGCCCCGACGCCGTGCCTACGTGGTACTTTGCGCGCCTGCTGCGCGCCCCTTCCTCCGCACCATGCTGACTATCCATGCGCCCACGCTCCACACGGCCCAGCAGCTGAGCACAGCCAACAGAGGAGTCAGCGGTAGACGGAACCGCGTCTCCATGTGAAAGGCGAAGTCCATGGTTATCAGGCTGAGGATAACAATATATAGCAGACTGCGTGTCCGGTAAGCGTTGGGAATGAGAACGAGACTCAACAGGCCGCCCACCAGAAGCCACTTCCAGACCACCGGATCATCCGGCGTAGGGATGACGACGGCCGAGATCTTGTGACCCTGCGCGGTCGAGAGGAACTCGTCGAGCTGATAGCTGAAGATGGGCACGATATCGCCAGGATGGCGCGCCAGATAGGCCAGCTTGGTGTTGCGAAACGCCGTGTCCTCATCCAGCTCTGGCAGGCCTATAGCCTTGACTTCGTTAATCGATGGCAAGTCCTCGGGCGCGCTCAGGCCGGGAATCGCGTCCATGCCGTGATAGAATGCTTGACCGCCATTGGAGGAGATCAGGAGAAAGCGGCCGTGGAACTGGTAGTTACGCAGCGTGACTGGCCCGATGCTGAGCAGGAGGCCCAGCGCGACGACAGCCAGCGTCCAGCCAAAGCGGCGGCGAAAAGCAGGGATGAACCATAGCCAGGCGATGAGCAGGGGAATGAACGGCAGTAGCAGGACACCGCGCGTGAGGTTCGCCCAGCCGAGGACGTAGCACGCGGCGAGCAGCGTCAGCAGTCGGCCGCTAGCCCCCGCCCACAGTAGCAGTACGACCATCAGCAGCAGGAGCAGAATAAATAGCGGCTCCGACATCAGGCGCGCCGCGAAGCCGATGAGGAATGAGTACTGAGCGACAATCAGCGCCGCCGCCAGCCCCACCCAACGATTCGCCACCATGCGGCCCACCACGAACGTCAGCACACACGCGAGCGCACCAATGAACGCCTGGGTGATACGCGCCGCCTCGAAGTCATGGCCGAAGGCGCGATAGGTCAGGCCTAGCGCCAGGCCGTAGGCCGGTGGGCGATGGGTGAAGGAACCAAGCGGGTGCCAGGGGAAGGGGGTCTCGCGCGGCTCAGTGCCCAAGCCTTGCGCCCAGGGCCAGGCGTAGCGGTCGTACAGCTTCTCCTCGCCTCGCGGCTCTTCGGTGTACGACCGGGCAACCGCAAGGCGGGGCGAAAGCGCAACGAGAAATATCACCAGAGCCAGGAGCACGTCCAACGCCAGGCCCCAGCGCCGATCAGACAGCCGAGCGCGTAAGGAGTCAGATCGTAGTGCCATGCCCGACATTATAGCCGTCCCCCCGCCAGCGCGTCAACCGCAGTCAGGGCTGGTAGCGGGCGCTAGCGCGCCATCGACGGTCGGTTGCAGCCTCGCGCGGCCAGGGCCCTGCCGCCCTTGCGTGCATCACCTTCCCGCCGTCTGCAATGGCAAGGTTCCCCAACTCGCACCGTACCTGCTCACGCCCTGCGCCGCCTGATGCCGCTCGGCCTGGTCAACACTCATCTGCCAGACCGCCTCGGCAATGGCGGCGCGAAAGCCCATCCGGGTGTTGATGCTGAGCATGGGCGCGTTGGCATCGGCGTTGCCGGTGCGAATCGACCTGACGTGGGGCAACTGCTCCGCTACCTTGAGGGCCATGGCCGCCTTCAGCCAGCAGCCCAACCCCAGGTTGCGATGCTCGCGCAGCACACCGGTACCGCCCTGGTAGAGGCGGTGGGGGTTATGGGGGTCGATGACAACCTCCGTCCAACCCACGACGCGCTCCGCCTGCGGCTCGCGGGCGAACATGCTCCAGATGTTGTCGCCCCGCCCCAGAATCGACGCCTCCCAGGCGCGCACGGTATCAGCCGTGTGCACATCGTCCTCGACCTGCAACTCGCCGCGTGGCGCGTCGTTGAGGGAGCCAACGACGGCGGCGATGTCGGGCAGGTCAGCCTCAGGGAACCAGCCTTCAACAAACTCTAGCCGGTAACCCGCTGCCCGCTCCTGGGCGCGCTGGACCCACGAGCGCATCAGGTCCAGGTCCAGGTCGGTCATGTCCAGCACGTTCTCCGAGGTCTCCAGCGCCTTGTGCGCGCCAACAACTCGCATGAAAGCCTCGCCGGCTGGTACGATGCTCTGGGTCCAGGTTCGCAGCAGGCTGCGGTCAACGGCCTGCGCGCCGTCGACGATGGGGGGCAGCATCGCGCCGCCGAGGCCCTGCCGCCGCCGCTCCGGCGCGACGTAGACCCACATGTCGGCCAGATGCTGGTTCTCGGCGGTAGTGTAGGAGCGCAGGAAGGCCCGCGCCCAGACCGTCTCGCCCGCGTCGTCCCAGGCCAACCAGCGCCAGGTTTGTGTGAAGGACGGCTCGTTGAGCCAGCGGGCACGCAGCTGCTCCAGGACCAGCGGGGTATCGTCGGGGTTGAACTCCGCTGCGTTCTGCCGCTCCAGCACGAGGACAGCTTCCCATTCGTGACCACTCGCCGTGGTAGGGTCGAAAGGCAGGATGCGCATCACCCACCCGCCATCCGTAGGGGCAGCGCCTCCCTGCCTACGCTCCGCGCCGCCAGATACTGCTCGGCCTGGTCGACGGTCAACTGCCAGCCCGTCCACGACCGATAGGGCTGGAAGCCCATCGTATAGTTGATACCCAACATCGGCGCGTTGGAGTCGGCGTTGCCGGTGCGGACGAACCGCACATCAGGCCGCTCAGCCAGGATGCGTAGAATCATGGCTGCCTTCAGCCAGCGGCCCAGGCCGAGATTACGGTAGGCGGGCAGCACGCCGGTATCGCCTTGATACAGGATGGTCGGACGATCCGCATTCCAGAACACCTCGGAGTAGCCCGCAATCCTGCCGCTACTCTTTTCGCGAACATGGGCCGTCCAGCGCACCGTACCCTCGCTCTTGATCAGAGTGTCGTAGGCGCGCAACTGCGCCTCGTTCCACTTCTCATCCTCGACGATCTCATCGCGGGGCGCGTCATTCATGGCGTCCAGCACGTGGACCATCTCCGCGTAGGCCTCTTCGGGGTAGCCATCATCCCAGTAGCCCAGTTCGAAGCCCGACGCTCGCTCTGGCGCGCGGGCCAGCCACGCCCGCATCAACCCCTGGTCCAGGGCGCGCAGGTCGAGCTGGTTGGTGCTGGAGAGAATGCCCTCCTTCGCGCCCACGGCGCGAGCGAAGCCCGTCGCGCCCGCCGCCCCTGTCGCGGCCCAGTCCAGCAAGTCGGTGCGGCCAGCGCGACGCGCCGACTCCACGATACGCGCCAGGAACTGGCGACCAATCCCCTGGCAGCGAAACGCGGGCAAGACAGCCAGGGAAAACATGACCAGATGCTGGTTGTGCTCGGCAAGCCAGTAGCGAGCATCGGCCAGGCCAATGATCTCCGTGTCACCCTCGTTCCACGCCGCCCAATACTCCTGCACCAGAAACTGGGGACGTAGGGCGCGGCGATGGGTGCGGGTCATAGACACCGGCGGGTCGTCGGGCCACAACTCGATCTGGTCTCGATTATCGAAGGCGTTGAGCGCGCGCCACTCGGCATCGCTCGCCGTCTGGGGATCAAACGACTCGATATGCATCACAACTCCTGTGTGCGGCTAGGCGAGGACGGGGTCGGGCGCGACGAGGGCTAGCGGCTCGGCCGCCTTCTCCGCCAGGTAGGCCTGCGCCTGCCCTACCTCAAGCTGCCAGACTATCCACGAACGGTAGGGCTTGAAGCCCAATTCACGATTGATGCGCAGCATGGGCGCGTTGCTGTCAGCGTTACCGGTACCCACCCAGCGGGCGTCGGGGCGCTCGCGCAGCACCTTCTCCAACATGGCCGCCTTCAGCCAGCGGCCCAGGCCGTGTCCCCGATAGCGGGGCAGGACGACGGTCCAGGCCTGATCTACCCCCTCGGGCTGCGCCGCGTTCCAGTACGTCTCCGTGAACCCGGCAATCTCGCCACTCGGCCGATGACGGGCGATCATCGCCCAGCGCTCGTCACCCCGCGCGGCCGACGCCGCCTCCATCTCGCGCAGCAACTCCGGCGAGCGGCGCTCGTCCTCGGCGTCCAGGTCACCGCGCGGGGCGTCGTTGGCCGCGTCGTACAGAGCCGAAACTCCATCCAGCCAGTCGTCGGGATAGGGGCCGGCCAATGCTTCAAGGGCGAAGTTGACCGCGCCTGTCTCGCCCGCTTCAACCCAGCGGCGCAGCAGGGCGCGATCTACATCGGCGATGGCCAGGACGTTGGTCGAGGTCGTCATGACCGGCTTGCCGCCCAGCCGGCGCATGAACGCCTCGCCGGCCGGCGACGCGCTGCTCGTGACGCCCTTCAGCAGGCGGATGCCGTGGCGACAGGCAACGGTAACGATGGGGGCCAGCAGCCAGCGGGCGATACCCTGCCGCCGCCACTCCGGCAGCGCGTCGATGGTGGCCTCCATCAGGTGGCTGTTGCGGCCCGTGCGATTGATCCACATTGCGGCCAGGCCAACGATATGGCCCTGGCCGTTCCACATGGCGTAGCGGCGGGTTTCCCACAGCGGCGCTCCGTGGCGTGTATCACGCACGAACTGCTCGAAAGGCGGATGCGGACGCTCGCCCCAGAACTCGGCGTGAATGGTGGCGTCGAAGCGGTGCAGGGCTTCCCAATCCTTCATCGTCGCGGTCTTCAAGTCGAAGGGGCGCAGATACATGGTATGAACTCCTATGCTGACGTGACCGAAGAAGAAGGACCAAGGATCAATGGCAATACCGTGGCGCGAGACATCTGCTTGGTCCGTGGCCCTTCGTCTTTGGTCGCATTCTCAGACGAGCCTTATGCCAGGACCGGCACAGCCTGCTTCTCGGCCAGGGTGCGGGCCACTTGCTCGGTCTCGACTTCCCAAACCTGGAAGGCCTTGTAGGGCTTGAACCCCATGTCGTAGTTGATGCGCAGCATCGGCCCGTTGGTATCGGCGTTGCCGGTGCGGATGACCCGCACGCTGGGCCGCTCCCGCAGCACCTTCTCCAACATGGCCGCCTTCAGCCAGCGGCCCAGACCGTGCCCCCGAAACTTGGGCTTGACGCCCGTACCCCACTGCTGGAGGATGTCGGGGCGGTAGGGGTTCCATACTACCTCGGTGAAGCCCGCCAGTTCGCCGCTCTCGATGTGACGCGCCTGCATCCGCCACCGCACCAGGCCGCGCGTGGCCATGGTCGCTTCCCACTGGCGTACGTGCTCGACCTTGAACTCTTCGTCCTCGACGTCCAGGCTGCCGCGGGGCGCGTCGTTCATGACGCGGAAGAGATCCGAGATGGCCTGGATATCGGCCTCCGGGTACGGGCCGTCGATAAGCTCCAGGCGAAACGCCTGGGCCTTCGCCTCGCCGCGCTCGACCCACTGGCGCATCAGGCGGCGATCCACCTCGGCAATGACGAGTTGATTGGTGTGAGTCTCCAGGCCGGGCCTGGCGCCCAGCCCCGTGAGGAAGGCCGTCGTCGCCGTGTTGTCCGCAGCCGCCCAACTGTGCAGCAGGCGGCGGTGGCGGGCCTGCGCCTCGTCGACGATCAGCCCCAGCAACCGGGCGGCCAGCCCCTGGCAACGATACTCCGGCAGGACGCCGATGGAGAACTCGCCCAGATGCTGGTTCTCGTCGGTGCGCCACGTCTCAAAGTCGGCGCGGGCGATGACGCTCTCACCGGCGTCGTCCCACACCGCCCAGCCGCGAAAATCGATCATCGCCGGCATATTGCGCATCCAGATGAGGGTCTCCGCGACGGGTAGCGGGTTGTCCTCGGGCCAGGTCTCGGCATGCAAGCGACTCTGCAAGGCATGGATGGCGCGAATCTCGTCGTCGCTCGCGCTCTTGGGATCAAAGTCTCGGATCTGCATTGTCGTGTCCTTCCTACAACATCACCAGCGTGGCGTGCACGTGCGCGCTCAGGGCCTTCTCCAGGTCATCAATGGGGATCTGATACAGCATCCAGCTCTTAGCAGGCTTGAAGCCTAGCTCGTGGTTGATCTTCAACATGGGCGCGTTGGCATCGGCGTTGCCGGTGCGGATGACCCGCACGCTGGGCCGCTCCCGCAGCACCTTCTCCAACATGGCCGCCTTCAGCCAGCGGCCCAGGCCCCGGTTACGGTACTCGCGCAGCACCCCTGTGCCCGCCTGCCACAGTCGGTCCGGCTCAAAGGGATTCCAGCGCACCGTGCTGTAGCCCGCCAGGCGGCCGGTCGTCTCGTCGCGGACCCAGGCGATCCACTGCTCGATGCGACGTGCCCGCATCGACGCCTCCCAGTCTCGCATATGCTGGACGGTGAACGTCTCGTGCTCGATAGCCAGATCGCCGCGCGGCTCATCGTTGGACGAACCCTCCAGGAGATGGGCGAAGTTGTCGATGTCCTCGTCGGGAGCCGCACCCTCCCACACGCCCAGGCTGAAACCCTCGGCGCGCTCGTGGGCGCGCTGAATCCACTGCCGTAGCATCGCCCGGTCTACCTCGGCGATGTTCAACTGATTCGTCTTCGTCGCCAGGCCTGGCGTTGCGCCCAGCGCCTCGGCAAACGCGGCGCCGGCCGGTATGTCGGCGTCGGTGTCGCCCATCAGCATCGTTCGTCCGTGTTGACGCGCGACGGGCGCCAGCTCTGCCAGCAGGCGCGAGGCCATCCCGCGCCGACGGTAGGCGGGCAGGATGCCCACCGTGGTCCAACCCAGGTGCTGATTGGTCTCCGCCTCCTCCATCCATAGCCCCGCCCAGCCGATGATGCGCCCGCCATTCTCGCGCGCAACCCAGACGTAGCTACGGTCCTGCGGTGGTCGAACTGTCATATCAAGGCGGGTCTTCTCGACGGGGAGCGGCAAGTCGTTCGGCCACTCCTCGGCGCGCAAGGCATTGTGGAAGGTATTCAAGGCCAGCCAGTCGTCGTCGCTTGCCAGGTCGGGATCAAAGGTCTCGATAGCCAACATAGGGGTCTCTCCTCTTCTCTGCCATCCGTCGCGTCCGCGCTCGTCCGTATCCCACGCCCTTGGTCACCAGGGCCGGCGCGAGGCCTGCTCCGATGTTAGCCGTTGCGCTTCAGCTTGCCGGTGCGCTTGGCGTAGCGCTCGCCCCAGCCAAAGATGAACACACCCACGGGGATAGTGATCACCCCGACCACGATGAGCAACAGGATGATGGGCGTCAGGTCGGCCAGGGACGCCCCATCGAGCAGAGCCGCGCGCATGCCTTCCAGGGTGTACGTCGCGGGCGACAGGCGCGAGATCGTCTGCATCCACTCCGGCAGCACCGTGATGGGATAGTAGATACCCGACGCCAGCAGGAACACCGCCTGGGCGAAGTTGGTCATCTGCGCGCCGCGCTCTGGGTAGAGCATGGGCAGCACGGCGGCAATGATGCCGACGCCGATGAAGGACAGGCTGCCCGCCATCAGCACCGCCGTTGCGCCATAGAAGTTGGCGTGGCTCAGGTCGATATGGAAGAACAGAGCCACCGCCAGCAGAATCAGCCCGGCCTGCATCAGGCCGTACACCACCGAGAAGATGGTCTGGCCGACCATGTGGGTCAGGCGACTGACGGGGGCCATGAATGTGTACTCGATGGTCCCCTCCCAGCGCTCCCACATGATCATCTCGCTCAGCGAGTCGAAGACGATGGACAGGTAGCGCCATACCACCGTACCAATGAGCAGGTACATGACCAGGAACTGAGTATCCACAGCCTGGCCGGTCAGGGCGCCCATGCCCGCGCCGATATAGGTCACCGCCAGGGCGTTGGCGATGCCGTACATGATCCACACGGCTTCCCAGCCCCAATAGCGCTTGACCAGGTTGAAGTTGCGTTCGACAAATGCGTATGAGGCGCGCACCTCAGTCGTGACAGAGTTTAGAGTCATAGTTCGCTCATAGCCTCCAGGTCGCGGCCCGGCCGCAACTCAATCTCGTAGACGGCGAACTCGCGGCTGACACACATCCCGGCGCGCTCATAGAGACGGGTCGCCCCGGTGGGATTGGCCGCGTCGACGCCCAGGCCAACGGTGCGTGCGCCGCGACGGTAGAACTCACCAAAGGCCTGCAACAGCAAGGCCTCACCCAGGCCGCGCCGCCGCCAGGGGCGACGCACGCCCAATGCATGCACCCAGCCGACGTCCAACCGATAGCCGCAGCGCACGGCGGCGGCCACCTCGTCGCCGTCGAAGGCGACGAACCACAGGCCGGGGTCAAAGTCAGGCTTGTCAATGGTGCGCTTGCGCCACGCCGCGAAGCTATCCGGCAGGTGACCCCAGTGGTCGCGGAAGGCCTCGCTGATGGCGTTATAGGCTGCCTCCTCGTCCTGCCCGACCACCAGGCTGCGCACCGTGATACCGGCCGGCCACACCGGCACAGGCGGCGGCGCATCCAGGTCAATCTCCATGCGCCAGAAGTGGCGCACGAGCTGGTAGTCGTGGCTCTCCAACAACCGCCGCGACTCTGCATCGCGGGCGGTGGTAGCGTTGCGCAGCACGACGCGAGCGTCCGGCGGCAAAGGGGGACAGCGCTCCCTCGCCCGCGCCTCCATCAGCTCTTGCAACCGCGTGCCGATACTGGCCGTGCGCATCAGGGTGGACGCATAGCCGTCGGCGTGTACGCGCACGTGATGCCCCGAAAGACCGCGCCGTAGCCGACAACGTGACCGCCCGGATGTGACGAAGACCCAGGCGTCGCGGGCGAGGTCCAGTTCGTCCCACTCGTCGCGCAGGTCGTCGAGGCTCAGATCACCGTACCAAAGTCGGCCATATCGCAGGCGGCAATCAAATCATAGACGGCCGCCCAAAGTCATCACGGCGTCAGGGCGCGCAGGGTGTAAGTCTCCAGGCCAGTCAGTACGGTGCTCATCGGTGGCTCCTCGTCGATAGCGGTCGACGCCTCTCAGACGGCCACCTCGTCGTGCGCGAGCGCCAGCGTGTTTGCCCGTCAGAATGCGCGCGTTGGTTCGTGACCGTTACGGGCAATCACATCGCCTTCAGGCCAAACCCAAGGTATCGAGGGCCACGATTCTGCCGCCCTCGATGATGGCGATGCGCTCACATAGCGCCTCGGCCTCATCCATGTCGTGGGTAGTCAGTAGCACTGTCGCGTCGTGGCTGTCGCGCAACTCCTCGACAAAGGCCTGCACCTCGCGCTTGGAGCGCGGGTCCAGCCCAGTCGTTGGCTCGTCCAGCAGCAGGAGCGTCGGCGACGACAGGAAGGCGCGAGCGATGGCAACCTTTTGCTGCATGCCCCGCGACATCTCCTCGACCGGCGCGTAGAGGGGACGCACCAGCTGACCGTGTCAGGATCTGGATGCTCTGCTCGCGAATGGTATCGCCATCCAGACCGTATAGTCGGCCGGCGTACAGCAGGTTCTCCATCGGGCTGAGAGCTTCTTGAAGAAGGCGCCTCACGGAGACCCGGTTGATGATACGCTTCACTGCGCATCGCGCTCGACGTCGTAGCCGAAGACCGTAATCTGACCCGCGTCGGGAATGAGCAGGGGTTGAGATGAGACAGAATCAAGGTCGACTTGCCCGACCCGTTGGGGCCGAGAATGCCGAAGATCTCGCCGCGTCGAACGGAGAAGCTGACGTGGTCAACGGCTCGTACCTGGCTCCCGCAGCGGGGGCCTTGCCACGTACACGCTGCCACCAACTGCCCGTCTGCTGACCGTCGAACGCCTTGACGACTTCCCGTACCTCCAGGGCCACCGGGCCAGCCGGCTCGGTGGCCAACAGGGCCTGGCGGAGGGGAAACGGCCGTGTTTGCACCATGCGTGTGTCCTCCTCAGTCAGCGTGAGTGCCAGCCCCACCAGATGTTCGGGTTGACACGCTTGGGTTCAGTGCGAGCGCGGGCACAAAAAAAATGCCGTGGCGCCAGACAGGTGGCCCACGGCAGACCCAGTCCAGCAAGGCACGATAACACCGTGGGCAGGTAGCGCGCCCACGGTGGATAGGTAGGCCTAATGAGGTGAACGGGCGCACTACAGCTATGAGACTTGGAACCTGCGACCGGAACAACGAACAGGCCGATGATGAAGCCGTAGCGCATTGCCGTCACCTCCTTACTGATGTTGGCGAGATTGTATCACACCCGCTGCGACCATGTCAACAGGAAGTTGACCGTAATCAGGCAGAGACTATGCTTTTCGTTCGGATTGCGGACCACCTATCATCCATATGGCTGACCCATGACCACGCCCCTCGCCACCCACGACTTCGACTACCACCTGCCCGCGAGCGCATCGCCCAGACACCCATCGAGCCACGCGACTCATCGCGGCTGCTGGTGGTGGACCGCGCCGCCCGTGCCCTCAGCCACCATGCCTTCCGCGACCTGCCCGCCTTTCTGCGGCCGGGCGACCTGCTCGTCGCCAACGACAGCCGAGTGCGACCGGCCCGCCTCCACGCCCGCAAGGCCAGCGGCGGCCAGGTCGAGTTGCTACTCCTCAAGCCCCTGGACGGCGTGACCTGGGAGACCCTCGCGCGCGGCCACCGCCTGCGGCCCGGCCTGCAGCTGATTCTGGGCGACGGCGCGACGACGGCCGAGATCGTCGGCGAGACGGAGGCGGGCGGGCGACTGGTGCGCTTCGCTAGGCCCATCGAGCCGTTCCTCGACCGCCTGGGCGAGACGCCCCTGCCGCCCTACATCCACGAGCCGTTGGCTGACCGAGCGCTACCAGACCGTCTACAGCCGCGTCATCGGCTCGGCGGCCGCGCCTACGGCGGGCCTGCACTTCACGCCGCCCCTCATGGCGCGCCTGGCCGAGCAAGGCGTCGACTTCGCCTTCGTGACTCTGCACGTAGGCCTGGACACCTTCCGCCCCGTCGAGGTCGCGGACGCCCGCCAGCACGTCATGCACAGCGAGTGGGCCGAGTTGAGCGCGGCGACCGCCGAGCGCATCAACGCGACGTGGGCGAGCGGCGGGCGGGTGATGGCGGTGGGCACGACGGCGGTGCGGGTGCTGGAGTCGGCGGCGCTGGCCGCGGCGGGCATCGACCCCGGCCAGCCGCGCGACTTCACCGCGCTGGCTCCGCCCGCCGCGCACGCGCCCATCGCCGCCTACAGCGGCTGGACACGGCTGTTCATCATGCCGGGCTTCACCTTCCGCACCGTTGACGCTATGATCACCAACTTCCACTTGCCGCGCTCGACCCTGCTGATGCTTGTCGCGGCGTTCACGGGCCGCGAGCTGATATGGGATGCCTACCGCGCCATTGGGGGCGACTACCGCTTCTTCAGCTTCGGCGACGCGATGTTAATTCTGTGAACTCCCCAGATTCCCCCCTCCTCCCCCTTGACAACCATGTTTTTCTATCATTAAAATGACGATAATCGGTTTTTACGATGGAGGCCTGAAGATGAAAACAATTGCCTGACGAATGATGACGAGCGTCTCGTCGCCCTCTTTCGTGCCATGGAGCAGCCCGCTGCGGATGCAGATGGTGCGCTACATGGCCGAACATCCCCAGTGCGTACCCGGCGATCTGGTCGCCTTCAGCAATCTGGCCCAATCGACCGTCAGCGAGCATCTCAAGGTGCTGCGCGAGGCCGGCATCGTGGCGGGTACAGTCGATGGGCCGGCACGCTGCTACTGCCTCAACGAGGATACGCTGCGCTGGCTGCGCGAACAGGTAACAATATTGACGCAAGAGCTTGAGGCTACCCGGCGAGTGCTGCTAATCCCGCTCGCGTGGTGGTGAGACTGCTCTGTAGCCCGCGGGCTTCGCAGCAATAGCCTGGCGGCTGTGGCCTCAGGCATCGCCCGGATGATCAAGGATGGAGGGGAAGCGACGATGGAGCACACGCCTTTGATCGAGCGAACGGCGGGGGGATGCACCATCGGTGCTGGCGCTGCTGGCGCAGGTAGGTCTGCCGCCCGATGGCCTGGCCGCGTGTTTCACCCACGCCCTGGTTGCCCGCGATGGCGAGCAGGTGAATTCGGCAGCGCGGCGCTGAAGGTGTACGGCGACAACGCGCTACTGCGCTCAGTGGCCATCGCGCCCAAATATCGAGGCAGGGTCTGGGTCGTCAACTGGCAACAGCCGCGCTGGAACTGGCCGCCGACTCCCACGTCGTGCGCGTATATCTCCTCACCCCGACACCGCTGGCGACTACTTCCCCCGCCTCGGCTTCCGCCCCGTTGCGCGGGAGGCCATCGCGCCGGCCGTACAGGCGTCGGTGGAGTTCACATCGGTGTGCCCGCAGTCGGCGCGGGTGATGGAGAAAGAGCTTGGAGATTGGGGAGTAAGCAATGGAGCAAACACACTGGCAGGGGTGATGGGCCGATGCGGGTGCTGATTCTGTGCACGGGGAACTCGGCGCGGTCACAGATGGCGGAGGCGCTGCTGCGGGCGGGGCGGCGATAAGCTACGCGGTCTACAGCGCGGGGACGGAGCCGAAGGGCCTCAACCCACTGGCGGTGGCGGTCATGGCTGAGCGCGGTATCGACATCTCGACGGCGCGCAGCAAGGGCGTCGATGAGTTCGTCAGGCAACCCTTCGATTACGTCATCACCGTCTGCGACAATGCCAACGAGGCATTGCCCGTGTTTCCCCGGCGCGGGCGAGCGGCTGCATCACAGCTTCGAGGACCCCGCCGCGGCTGTCGGCGCCACGGAGGCGCGACTGGCCGTGTTTCGACGGGTACGGGACGAGATCGATATCTGGCTGGGCGAGTTTGTCGCCCAGACCAGTCATGCGTGAGATACAAGGAGGATGGTGTGTCAGACTTGAACCTGATGGATACGGACACGGTACGCGCAGCGGTACGCGAACGATATGCGACGGCCGCGACCACGAGCGGGAGTTGCTGTGGACCATCGGCATCGTCGTGCTGCGGTGAGGCCGCACCCGCCGACCCCACGTCGGGGACAGTGTATTACAGCAGCGAGGAGTTGACGGGGCTGGCCGAGGAGGTGGCGACGTTCAGCCTCGGCTGCGGCAACCCCATCGCCTTCGCCCAGCCTCAGCCGGGCGAGACGGTGCTGGACCTGGGTAGTGGCGGCGGGCTGGACTGTTTCATCGCAGCACGCGCCGTCGGGTCAACAGGCCACGTGATCGGCGTGGACATGACGCCGGCCATGTTGACGCGGGCGCGCGACGCCGCCGCGCGCATGGCCGTGGTCAACGCAGAGTTTCGCCAGGGCTTCATCGAAAACCTACCCGTCGAGACCGACAGCGTGGACCTGATTATCTCCAACTGCGTCATCAACCTGTCGACGGACAAGGATGCGGTGTTTCGCGAGGCGCTGCGCGTCCTGAAGCCCGGCGGTCGGCTGGTGGTATCGGACATGGTGACGACCGGCAACTTGCCCGCCGATGTGAAGCGCGACCTGGAGCTTTGGGCGGGCTGCATCGCCGGCGCGCTGCCGGAGAGCGAATACCTGGCGAAGATGGCGGCCGCGGGCTTCGAGAGGGTCGAGGCATTGGCGCGGTCCAGCGACAGCGACGACGGTGAGTTGGGCGGCCTGTACAGCCTCAAAGTGCGGGCGTTCAAGCCTCAGTAAGCTCTCGGCAAGGAGATGGTTATGTACGATCTGCGGCGACCGATCGAGTTCGGCGGGAACGTGGATCCCACCGCGGCCGATCCCACCTGGCCAATCCGCCTGGCGCAGGCCATCGACGGCATCGGCCTGGAGTTCATCGGCATTCAGGATCACCCTTACAATGCCAAGTTCCTCGATACCTGGACGCTGATGGCGACCCTCGCCCAGGCCACGGAGCGCGTGCGGTTCTTCCCTAATGTCGCCAACCTGCCGCTACGGCCGCCCGCCATGCTCGCCAAGGCCGCAGCCTCGTTGGACGTGTTGAGTGGCGGGCGGGTGGAACTTGGCCTTGGCGCGGGCGCCTTCTGGGAGGGTATCACAGCCATGGGCGGGCCGTCACGGAGCCGCGCTGAGGCCGTCGGCGCGTTAGAGGAGGCAATCCAGATCATCCGGGCCTTGTGGAGCGACGCGCCCTCCGTGCGCTTCGCGGGCCAATACTACCAGGTGCGCGGCGCGCATCCTGGACCGCACCCGGCGCATCCCATGGGGATTTGGCTGGGTTCCTATGGCCCCAAGATGCTGGCGCTGACGGGACGGCTGGCCGACGGCTGGGTCCCCAGTTCCAGCTACACGCCGCCCGAGCGCTTGCCAGAGATGCAGCAGCGCATCAACCAGGCCGCCCTCGCCGCCGGCCGCCAACCGGCGGACATCCGCCGCGCCTACAACGTCATGGGGCAGATTACGGCTGAGCCGCCACAGCAGTTCCTGGTGGGACCAGTCGACTACTGGGTGGAGGAACTGACGCGCCTCGCCGTCGAGTTGGGAATGGACACCTTTATCTTCTGGCCTGCCAGGGACCATGTGCGCCAGATGAGGGTGTTCGCGGAAGAGGTGGCGCCGAGTGTCCGGGCGGCCGTCGCCCTGGCGCGCGGACCCACCTGACGACGCGACGCCATGCGCGCGGACACGGTGTACGGAGGTTAGCTATCGCCTACAATAGAGCACGCTTGCCGTCGCCAATACATCCCCAGGAGGACCCATGGATCACGAGAAAGTCCGCGCGATCATCCGTCGGGAGAACGAGGAGATGTGGCATGCCCGCAATCCCCAGGCTTTCCGGGCGACCTCGCACGCGCACCGCGTCTCCCATGACGCCACTTTGGGTAAGCTGGTTGGGCACGACGAGCACGAGGCGGCGCTCGCCATGTTTCACAATGCCTTCACCGATCACCACATGCGAATCGACCATCTCATCGTAGAAGGCGACATGGCGGCGTGCCGCATTACGCATCGCGCCAGGCACAGCGGGGAGTTCATGGGTATCCTGCCCACGGGCAAGGAAATCCATGTGACGAACATGTTCCTGTCGCGCATCGAGGACGACAGAATCGCCGAGCAGTGGTCGCTGTGGGATGGGCTGGGTTTGCTGCAACAGCTGGGGGCGATACCGATGCCAGGCGACAGCCAGGACGCACCGCAATCGCCCGAGGGTTAGCGAACCCTCAGGCGATTGCCTTACACAGCAGACCTACGGTTGGCCGCCGCGCACCCTCTCCCAGAGGCTGGCCGCGCTCGGGGTGGGGGTGGCGTCTGGCGTGAGCATGAACCCTGGTGTCGGCGTC
>JAHCIE010000329.1 GCA_026129385.1 Anaerolineae bacterium | reverse complement strand
CCGCGAGGGCCAGCCGCTGACAATGGCCGAGGCCGGTTTCCGCTATTCCGGGTAACCTGCCATGCCTGACGGAGTGTTTCCCGCCGCCCTGCGTGCCCTCATCGGTCGATCCGCTGGCGAGTTGGCGCGCGTGCCGCCCATCGCCGTCACCATCGAGAATCTTCGTCCTTGAAACCACGACGCCGCTGGCCGCTCCTGATCATTCTCCTGTTGGCTCTGGCCGCCGGGTCGCCGACGGGGCGCGCCGCCCCACCCGACCGTCTCGACCCTGCGTTGCGAGTAGCCCTCGGCCAGGCGGCGCCGGGACCTGCCCTCCGCAAGGACTTCAAGGCGACGCGCCTCCTCACCAATTCCCCCACCGAGACCGTGTCCGTCCTGGTGCAGCTCGAACCCGGCGCTACCTCGACAGCGTGGCTGCCGCCCGGCGCGCACCTCCGCGCCCAGGTCGGCGACGTGGCGGCCGTAACCGTGCCCCTGGCCGCGCTCAAGGACCTGGCCGATGCGCGGGGCGTGCGCTATGTTCGCGCCGACCGCCCGGCGATGGCCTACAACGACGTAAGCGTGCCCCAGACCGGCGCGCCCCTCATCCACGCCGCCGGTCGGCGCGGCGAGGGCGTCATCGTCGCCATCGTCGACACCGGCATCGACTGGACGCACCCCGACTTTATCGACGCCCAGGGCCGCACGCGCCTGAAGGCCTTGCTCGACATGAGCGACCCAGGCGACCGCAACGGCGACGGCAACCTTGACGGCCCAGTCTACGGTGGGCGACTATACACTGAGGACGAGATCAACGCGGGGCTGGCCGACGCAGGGTTGGCGCTTGTGGGAGGCGGCGGCCCGATTCCCGACAACGCGCCGGACGGCATCGTCCTGCCCCTGAGCGTCCTCGACGACACGCCGTTGCGCTCGCTGGCCGTCTCCGTCCGTATCCAGCACCCTTACCGCAGCGACCTTCGCCTACGGCTCATGGCTCCCTGGGGCGACGAGCGCGACCTCCTGCCGACTCAGGTTGCGGTGGGCGGAACGGACGTGTACGCCACCTTCGAGGTCAGCGGCTGGGAGGGGCGTGCGGTGCGCGGCGTGTGGCGTCTTCAGGTTGCCGACCTTTTTCCCCACGACGAGGGGCGCGTTGTCAGCTGGATGCTGCACCTCAATCAGCCGGTGCGGGCGATGGACCGCGTCGGCCACGGAACCCACGTGGCCGGCACGGCGGCTGGCAATGGCCTGGGTAGCACACCCCCTGGTCGCTACGCAGGCATGGCTCCGGCCGCCGACATCGTGGCCGTGAAGGCGACGCGCCACGACGACGGCGGCTTCTACGAGAGCGACCAGATTGCCGCCCTGGCCTTCGTCGAGGCCTTCGCCACCCAACGCGGGCAGCCCTTCGTCATCAACATGAGTCTCGGCACGCCCTTTGGCCCGCACGACGGCACCGCCGCCAACGAGATCGCCATTGACGCCCTGACCGCCTCCGACAAGCGCGGCCGGGCCGTGACGGTCTCGGCCGGCAACGACGGTAGCGTTGACAGCCATGCCGCCGCCCGCGTGGCGCGCGGCCAGAGCGCCGACCTGGGCTTCGTCGCGCCGGGCGGTGGTTCCTTCGTCGCGGACATGTGGTTCAATGGGCGGGTGCGGGTGGGCGTACGTCGGCCGAGCGGGGCAGTCGGTTCGTGGGTGGATGCGACCGGCGGCGACGGCTGCTCGCTCGTCGAGGGCGGGGCCGAGGTATGCCTGTTTTTCGGCGGCCCACACCCCATGAGCGGCGCGTATGAAGTCCAGGCCTACTTCTACAACCTGCGGTCAGGTGACCCATGGGCGCTCATCGTAGCCGGTGATGACGAGCGCCCCACGCGAGTCGACGCCTGGGCCACCACCCTCGGCGCGGGCTGGACCACGGGCGTCGAGCGCGCCATGCGAGTCAGTATGCCCGGCACGGCGCGGGGCGCGCTGACGGTGGGCGCGTACACCTCGCGCGCCGACTGGCCCGCCGCCGATGGGGGAACGCACAGCGTGGGGCAGCCCGCGGGCGCGCTAGCCGCCTTCTCCAGTGACGGCCCGACCCGCGACGGTCGCCTCAAGCCGGACCTTGTCGCCCCCGGCCAGCCCATCATCTCCAGCCTGTCGGCGTGGGCGCCGCGTCCCTTCAGCCTGCTCGCGCCGGGCGGGCGGCACTTCGCCAACCAGGGGACCAGCATGGCCGCGCCCCACGTGGCCGGCGCGGCGGCCCTCCTGCTGCAAGGCGACCCGACTCTCAACCTGCCCGCCCTGCGCGCCCTGCTCATGGCAGGCGCGCGCCGTGACGGCTGGACGGGCGTCACCCCCAACCCGCGCTGGGGGGCGGGCAAGCTCGACGTGGCCGCCGCCGATGCCCTGGCGCGTATCCCCCGCCCGGAGCATATCTTCCTGCCGCTGATTACCCAGGCCAGCGACTAAGCATCCTCGATGAGCGCGCCGCCCAACGGGTCGCCCGGCAGGTGGCGCGCGTCGTTCCACACCAGCACCTCCCACGGCCCGCCCTCGACCCGTCTAACGACCGTCACCGCCGTGTTGACGACGACGTGGTAGTGGCGCAGGTGGGTCATGGGGATGCTCAGCACAGCAGCGATGAAGAGCTTGATGGCCGCGCCGTGGGACACCGCCCCCACCACGCCGCCCGCGTGGCCCAGGGCCAGCCGGTCCAGCGTTGCCAACATGCGCGCCTGCAAGTCGGCGTAACTCTCGCCGCCGCCGCGACGGATATCTTCGCCGCGCCGCCATGCGGCCACCTCGTCGGGGAATTGTGCTTCGACGTCGGTGTAGCTCAACCCCTGCCAGGCCCCCAGATAAACCTCGCGCAGCCCTGGCTCCGGTATGGGCGTCACGCGCAGGCAATCGCCGACAATCTCAGCCGTCTCGAAGGCGCGCGCCAGGTCCGAGGAATACAGAGCGTCGAACCGCACGCCGACGTCGGCCAGACGTGCGGCCAGCCGCAGGGCCTGCTCGCGCCCCAGGGCGTTCAGCCCATCTCCCGCCTGTCCCTGGTAGACCTGATTGCGATTGGCGTCGGTCTCGCCGTGGCGGATAAGAAAGATCGTGGTGGTTATCATGCTGCCTGCTGCTCCCTGTCGCGTATCTCCTACAGGTATGCCAGACACGCTTTGTACATCACGTCCGTCGGCGCAGCGACGCCGGTCCACGTCTCAAAGGCAATCGCCCCTTGGTGCACCAGCATGCCCAGGCCATCGACAGCCCGCGCCCCCGACGCCTTCGCCTCGCGCAGGAAGCGCGTCGCCAGCGGATTATACACCAGGTCGTAGACCGTGGTATCAGCGGGGATGGGCACATCGCTCGGCCAGGGCGACGTCTCGACGCGCGGAACCATGCCCAGCGAGGTGGTGTTGACGACGAGATACGGATGCGCCGCCGCCTCGTCGGCCAGCGCGGCCAGGGGCAGCGACCGCAGGCGGGCAGCGGGGAACAGCTGGCCCAGGTCGGCCAGCAACGCGGCCGACCGCTCAGCGCTGCGATTGAGCACCACGACATCCGCGCCTACCGACGCCAGGGCGTAGACGACGGCGCGCGCCGCGCCGCCCGCCCCCAGGACGAGGCAGCGCTGCCCGGCCGGGTCGCAGCCAACATCGCGCAGGGAGCGCAGGAAGCCGCTCCAGTCCGTATTGTCGGCGGTGGTGCGGTCGCCGAAGACCAGCGTATTGGCCGCGCCAATGGCGCGCGCCGCCGGCGACACCTCGTCCACCAGGTCCATGACCGTTTGCTTGTGGGGGATGGTGAAGTTCGCGCCCACGAAGCCCAGGGCCGCCAACCCGCGCACCGCGTCCGCGAGCCGTTCCGGCGGCACGGCAAAGGGCGCGTAGACCCAATCCAGCCCCAGCGCCTGAAATGCTGCGTTGTGCATGGCGGGCGACAGGCTGTGCGCCACCGGCCAGCCCACCACCCCCGCCAGTCGCGCCCGGCCGGTGATGGGCATGCTAGGTCACCACCTCTATATCCGCGCCCAGGCCATGCATCACGGCCACGAAGTTCGGGAACGAGTCGGCGATGCACCCGGTATCCCGGACGATAGTCTCGCCCTCGGCGGCCAGGCCGGCGACAGCCAGCGCCATCGCCAGGCGATGGTCGCCGTGGCTATCTACCACCGCGCCGCGTAGCGTCGTGGGGCCCCTGACACAGAAGCCGTCGGGGGTCTCCTCGATGCGCGCGCCTAGCTTGCGCAGTTCAGCCGCCGTCGTAGTAATACGGTCGGTCTCCTTGACCCGCAACTCCTGGGCGTCGCGAACGACGGTCACGCCACGCGCTTGCGTCGCCGCCACCGCCAGGATGGGCAGCTCGTCGATGAGGCGCGGGATGAGCGCGCCGCCGATCTCGGCGGCCTGGAGGAGCGTGGCGCGCAC
>JAHCIE010000328.1 GCA_026129385.1 Anaerolineae bacterium | reverse complement strand
CTGCCGGGTGGTGGCATTCAGATAGAGGACACCATGACGGAGAAACGCAGCGGGAAGTCGAGCCGGACAGCGATTGTGAAGGCTGAGGCGTCCAGCAAGAAACCGGGTCTCGTCGCGCGGCTCACCGGCGGCGCGGTCAAGACGGCTACCAATATTGCTGACACGGTGTTGGACAGTGAGATTATGGCGCCCGTCCGCGAGGCGGCCGACGAAGCCACGGACGCCGTGGTCTTCGAGGCTCTGGACGACGTGCTTGACAATCTCATGGTCAATCCGAAGGTCCAGCCCCTCATCGAGCGCCACGCGGCCTTGCTCATCCCCAAGCTCGTCAACAGCCCGCTGGTGGATGGGTTGGTGCGCGGCCAGGCGGAGCGCTTCATCCTTTACCTGGAGCAGAAGCCTGAGATGCTGGACCGCATTGTCGAGCTGGTGGCGAGCCGCTACATCGACAGCCTCGCCGACGACCCGGCCCGGCTTGCCCCGCTGGTGGAGGGAGTGGCGGGCCAGTACATCGACAGCCTCGCCGACGACCCGGCGCGGCTTGCCCCGCTGGTGGAGGGGGTGGCGGGCCAGTACATCGACAGCCTCGCCAACGACCCGGCGCGGATTGCCCCGCTGGTGGAGGGGGTGGCGGGCCAGTACATCGACAGCCTCGCCGACGACCCGGCGCGGATTGGCCCCCTCGTCCGAAACGTGGCGGGCGACTACCTCGCCTACCTGACCGACCGTCCGCAGACGGTGGCCCCGCTGGTGGAGGGGGTGGCGGGCCAGTACATCGACAGCCTCGCCGACGACCCGGCCCGGCTTGCCCCGCTGGTGGAAGGGGTGGCGGGCCAGTACATCGACAGCCTCGCCGACGACCCGGTCGCGATTCGTCCGCTGGTACGCAGCGCGGCGGGCGACTATCTCGCCTACCTGGAGACGGACCCGGCCACTCTGGACGGCGTCGTGGATGCCACCGGCGGCCGCTACATGCAGTATCTGCAAGTCAGCAGCAGTGATCTAGATGCTCTCATCCAGAGCGCCGGCGGCCGCTACATCGACTTCCTCAAGGCCAACCCCGAGGATATCCAGCAGATCATCGCGGGGCAGACGAGCAGCATCACCGCCGAAGTGGTCAACGAGGTGCGCGAGCGCACCGTGACGTCGGACACCATCCTGGAAATGCTGGTGCGCGGCCTTTTCCGCATGCAACCGCGCGAGGCGCTGCCGCCGCCGCCAGCCGAGGTGCAAGCCCGTGCCGAGGGCACGTACCTCAAGGGCGGCGCCCGCCGGCGCTATGCTCGCCCGCCAGCCGCTGAGGCATCGCCGCCGCCTTCGGACTCCCAGGCAGGGATGTAGAGGATACCCATGACACAGCCACCGTCCACCCTGCAGGGCCAGTACGCAGGCTTCATCAGCCGCGCCATCGGCCTCATCATCGACCAGGCGATACTCTACATCGCCATCGTCACCCTTACCTGGTTGACGACCAACGCCCTCGCGCTCATCGGGATTGACATTGCTAACTGCCCATCCACCGAAGGTCAGAGCATCATCAGTACCTTGTTCGGCAATGTGTGCGATATCACGCGCACCCTCGTCTTTCTGACGGCGGCGCTTGCGCCTGGCCTCTACTTCATTGTGTTGTGGTGGCTGGGCGGCCAGACCATCGGCGACGGTGTCGTGGGCGTCCGCGTGATGCAGACCAGCGGCCACGGGCTGAGCCTGTTGCGCGCCGCGGCGCGCCTGTTCGGCTACCTGGTGTGCGTCCTCTCGCTGGGCATCGGCTTCCTGTGGGTGCTCGTCGACTCGCGCCGCCAGGGCTGGCACGACAAGCTCGCCAATACCGTCGTGGTATATGCCTGGGAAGCGCGCGAGGACGAGGGCTTTGTGCGGCGCATGAAATTCCGGCTGCGTAATCGCCGCCCGCGCAGCACGGCGTGACAGAAAGACCCTAAGGGTTTCCAAAACCCTTAGGGTCTTTGCCTTAGGGTCTTTGCCAGACCCATGCTATACTTGCTCTACGAGCATAGGAGATAGACATGGCGTTTCGGCGACCTCAGTTTGCCCTACCTAATTTCCAACTGCACCTGCGCTACCACCGGCCCTACCAGGCCGCCCACGAGACCTTTGCCGTCCAGACCTCGGACGGCGTTACCCTGCGCGGCGTCCATCTCCAGCGCGGGTCCGACACCGGCGTCGTCTACTGTCACGGCTTCCTGAGCGGCAAGAACTTCCGCAACGTGCCCGGCTTCGTGGAGGCCCTGGCTGACCGCTTCGACGTCGCCGCCTTCGACTTTCGCGGCCACGGCGATAGCGCGGGCACGTGCACCTTCACCCGCCAGGAGATTCTCGACCTCGACGCCGTGGTCCGCTACATGCGGGGGTTCGACTATCGGCATCTCATCGTCATCGGCAGCAGCATGGGCGGCGCGACCACCATCCGCTACGCGGCAGCCAGCGGCGCGCCAGATGGCATCGTGACCATCGGAGCCTTCGCCGACTACAACCACTTCGTCTACCCCTCGACCGCCCTGTCCCTCCGCCTGGCCTTCACGCCCCCCCTCGGCTCCACCTTCACCCGCGTCACGCGCAACACCCGCCTGGGGCAGATTCGCGCCCTCGACGGCCAGCCGCGCGAGGTGGTCAGCCGCATCACCGCGCCGACCCTGTTCATCCACGGCGAGCGGGACCTGCTGGTGCATCCCAAGGAGGCCCGCCTGCTACACGAGCTGGCCGTGCCCCCCAAAGAGTTGCACATGGTCAAGGGCGCGGGCCACGACATGCCCCTGCTGAACCGCACGACAGCCGAGACCATCTTCGAGTGGGCGGATCGCACCGTCCGGAAGTAGGAGCGTATGACCAGCGAGCTTCGCGCCCAGCTTGAGCAGCGTCGGCAGGCCTGGCAGGAACGAACGCTGAAGCCCACCCTGGCCCGCGCCCCCGAACGGCAGGAGTCCTTCGTCACCACCTCTGGCCTGCCCATCGAGCGCCTGTACAGCCCCGCCGACCTTGCCGACGACAACTTCGAGCAGAGCATCGGCTGGCCCGGTGAGTTCCCCTTCACGCGCGGCATCCACCCCACCGGCTATCGCGGCAAGGTGTGGACGATGCGCATGTTCGCGGGCTTCGGCGCAGCCGAGGAGACCAACGCTCGCTTCAAATACCTGCTCGCCCACGGCCAGACCGGCCTGTCCGTCGCCTTCGACATGCCTACCCTGTACGGCTACGACACCGACGACCCGATGGTCATCGGTGAGTTCGGCAAGTGCGGCGGGGCCGTGGCGTCCCTGGCCGACATGGAGATCCTGTTCGACGGCATCCCCCTCGATCAAGTCACCACATCGATGACCATCAACAGCCCGGCGGCCATCGTGTGGGCCATGTACATCGCCGCCGCCGAGAAGCGCGGCGTGCCGATGGCTGCCCTGGCGGGTACCATCCAGAACGACATCCTCAAGGAGTATATCGCCCAGAAGGAGTTCATCTTCCCGCCCCGGCCCTCGATGCGGCTGGTCATCGACACCATTGAGTTCGCCGCGCGGCACATGCCGAGGTGGAATCCCATCTCCATCTCCGGCTACCACATCCGCGAGGCGGGTTCGACAGCCGCCCAGGAACTGGCCTTCACCCTGGCCGACGGCCTCGAGTACGTGCGCTGGTCCCTGGCGCGCGGGCTGGACATCGACGACTTCGCGCCGCGCCTGAGCTTCTTCTTCAACGCCCACAACGATTTCTTCGAGGAGATCGCCAAGTACCGCGCGGCCCGCCGCATCTGGGCCACCGAGATGCGCGACACCTTCGGCGCACAGAACTCCCGCTCGTGGTGGCTGCGCTTCCACAGCCAGACGGCGGGCGTATCGTTGACGGCGCAGCAGCCGGAGAATAATATCGTCCGCACGGCGCTTCAGGCGTTGGCGGCCGTCATGGGCGGCACCCAATCGCTCCACACCAACTCGATGGACGAGGCGCTGGCCCTGCCGTCGGAGAGGGCCGTGCGCATCGCCCTACGCACCCAGCAGATTCTCGCCCACGAGAGCGGCGTGGTGAACACCATCGACCCGCTGGGTGGCTCGTACTTCGTCGAGGCGCTGACCGACGAGATGGAGCGCCAGACGCGACACATGTTCGCCGAGATTGAGGCCCAGGGCGGTGTCATCCCGGCCCTGGAGAAGGGCTACTTCCAGCGCGCCATCGCCGACGCGGCGGCCCGCTACCAGCGCGAGATCGACACCGGCGAGCGCACCATCGTCGGCGTCAATGACTATGTGAGCGACGAGCCGCTCCAGATCCCCATCCTGGCGATGGACCCCCAGGGCTACGACGTACAGGTGGCGCGGCTGAACCGCGTGCGCCGCGAGCGCGACCAGGACACGGTGCGGCTGCGGCTGGAGCAACTGCGCAACGCCGCC
>JAHCIE010000327.1 GCA_026129385.1 Anaerolineae bacterium | reverse complement strand
GGAGGCGTGGACGAGCGGGAAGTCCACGCCTGCCTCGACCATTAGCCGCCGCGCGTGCTCCAACTGCCGGGCGGAGTTGTCGACGCCGACCGGCCGCGCGCCGCGCTGGGCGAGGAAGATGGACCACTGGGCCGCGCCGCAGCCGAACTCCAGCACATCCTTGCCCGCCACATCGCCCAGGATATGCAGGTCGCTCTCCGGCACGGCCCACACGCCCCAGGCCAGCGGCTTCTCGTTCAGCTGTGGCGCGTGCTGCGCCTGATACTCGTCGCTGATTCCGTCCCAATAGCGACGATTCTTCGCTGCTCCCTCGGATAGCATCCATCCTCCAGCATGTGCCGCGACGTTGTGGGGCGCTCTGTCTCGATAATCACAATGGGCGGGAGAGGCCGCCGGGGCCGAGCATCAGCGAGGCGGCGATAGCCCACATGAGGCAGCCGACCAGCGTGTCCAGCACACGCCACGTCACGGGGCGGCGGAACAGGGGCGCGAGGCGCGCCGCGCCAAAGGCCAGGGCGAAGAACCAGGTAAACGACGCCGCCATCGCCCCCACGGCAAACAGGGGCCGATCCGCGACTGGGTACTGCGCGCCCGCGCCGCCGATGAGCACCACCGTGTCCAGGATGGCGTGGGGATTGAGCAGGCTGACGGCCAACACGCCCACCACCGTCGCGCCTAGCGACGCGGCGCCGATGCCGCCGCTCGTGTCGAGGGCGTTGGCCTTGAACGCCGAGCGGAAGGAGCGGAAGCCGTACCACAGCAGGAAGATGGCCCCTGCCCACGCCGCGCCCATGCCCAACCACGGAACCTGGCCGATGACCGCGCCCACGCCACCGACGCCCAGGCTGATGAGTACAGCGTCGCACGCCGCTGCCGTCAGCCAGCACGCCGCGACGTGGTTGCGCTTGAGGCCCTGTTGCAGGACGAAGGCGTTCTGCGCCCCGATGGCAATGATGAGGGCCGCGCTGAGGGCGAAGCCCTGGACGACAGGCAGTAAGGCATCTGACACGGCTAGCTCGACGGCGGGGCCAGGCGGGTCTTGAGCATGGGAATCAGCCCACCGGCGGCGATGATGGCCTGCGCGCTCGGCGACAGGGGCGGAAACTCAATCTCGCCGGCCACGCAGCGCACCACGTGACGGTCTACGTCGATCTCGACCGTCTCGCCGTTCTGGATGGCGTCCACGGCCGGTGGGCAGACGATGGGCAGCAAGCCATTGTTGACGGCATTCCGGAAGTAGATACGAGCGATGGACCTGGCGATGAGGGCCGTCACCCCCACCGCCCGCAGCGAGATCACCGCCTGCTCGCGGGAACTGCCGTTACCCCAGTTCTTCCCGCCGACCACGATGTCGCCCGGCTGCGCCTGGCTCGCGAAAGTCGGGTCCAGGTCCTCCAGGGCATGTCTCGCCATCTCGGCCGGGTCGTTGATCGTGTAGGTGTACTTGCCGGGAAAGATGACGTCGGTGTTCACATCGTCGCCATACTTCCATACCCGTCCACGCAGAATCATCCCATCACCTCCCGCGGATCCACGATGTAGCCCGCGATGGCCGTGGCCGCGACGACGGCCGGGTTAGCCAGGTACACCTCCGCGTCGCGCGTCCCCATGCGGCCCTGGAAGTTGCGGTTGGCGCTGCTGATGGTCACCTCGTTGGGCGCGGGGACGCCCATGTGGTTGCCCATGCACGGGCCGCAGCCGGGCGTGCCGATGGCCGCCCCCGCTGCCAGCAACGTCTCGATATGCCCCGCCCGCAGCGCGGCCATGTACACCTCGCTGGAAGCCGGGATGACAACGAAGCGCGTCCCTGCCGCGACGCTGCGCCCGCGTACCACGTCGGCCGCCGCCGCCAGGTCCTCCAGCCGGCCGTTGGTGCACGTGCCCAGGAAGGCCTGCTGGACGCGCACGCCGCGCACCTCGGACAAGGGCTTGACCTTGTCGACGCGATGGGGCAGGGCGATCATCGGCTCCAACTGGCTCACGTCGTAGTGGTACTCGGCCAGGTAGGTCGCGTCGGAGTCGGGGTACAGGGCACGCGCCGCCATCTCCTCGCGCACCGCCGCCACCGGCTGCCCGACGCGCCGCGCCCGACGGGGGGCCAGCCAGTCGAACAGGCTGTCGTCGGGGGCGAGATAGGCGTTCTTCGCGCCGAACTCGGCCATCATGTTGGGGATGACCGGGCGGCTATCGATGGACAGGCTCGACACGGCCGGGCCGTCGAACTCGATGGACAGGTAGATGCCGCCGTCCGCGCCCTGGTCGCCGATGAGGCGCAGGCAGAAGTCCTTGCTGGTCACGCCCTGGGGCCAGTCGCCCGTCAGGTAGACGCGCACGCTGTCGGGAACGCGCAGCCACAACTCGCCCGTCGCCCACACGGCGGCCATCTCGCTACGACCGACGCCGGCCGCGAACGCGCCAAGCCAGCCGAAGTGGGGCGTATGGCTGTCCGCTCCCAGGACGGTATCCCCCGGCCGGGCCAGCGCCTCCTCGCTCAGCACCTGGTGACAAATGCCGCGCCCAACATCGAAGATGTTGGTCACCCCCTGCTCGGCGGCAAAGCGCCGCGCCTCGACATGGTTCTGAGCGTGGGCCGTCGTTGGGGCGGGCACGGCGTGGTCCATGGTAAAGGCCAGCCGCTCCGGATACTTGACACGGGTGACGCCCAGGCTATAGAAGGTGCGCGCGATGGGCGCGGTGTTGTCGTGGCTGAAGGCCAGGTCGGGCGCGGCGTCCACGATCTGCCCGGCGACGACCCCCGGCAGTCCCGCCGCCCGCGCCAGCGCCTTTTCAGCGAAAGTCTTGCCTGCCATAGTTGTTTGCCTCAGCGAGTGTTTAACCCGACTGACCAAGGACAAAGGACGAACAATCAATTGAGAGAGGTCACCGTGGTCTTCGGTCCTTCGTCTTTGGTCGCGTTCTATCCTACCTGAACAGGCTCCGCCGTCGAGACGGCCCAGCGGCGCAGAACGTCGTCGACGTCGTTGAGCTCGAGGGTCTTCTCGTCGGCGACGGCCTTGATGTGGGCGGTGACGCGCTTGATCTGCTCGTCGCTCAGATCGAGGCCCAGCTGGTCGGCGCGGTCCTTGATGGCGTTCCACCCCGTGAGGCGATGGGCAATGCTGATATAGCGGGTCAGGCCGAAGTCGGTCGGGTTGAGCGCCTCGTAGGTCTCCGGGTTGTTGAGGATGGCCTTGGCGTGGATGCCCGCCTTGTGAGTAAAGGCGGTAATGCCGGTGATGTAGTTGTTGAAGGGCACGCCGATGCCCACCATGTCGGCCACCAGTTCCTCGACCTCGCGCAGCTTGTCCAGGCGATACTTGGCCTTGACCGCCTCGCGGTCCAGGGTGTACATGCGCGCCACCAGGCCGCCCAAGGGCGTGATGCCGTTGCGCTCGCCGATGCCCAGCACCGACGTGTCGATGTGGGTGGCCCCGCCCTCCAGGGCCGCGTAGGAATTGGCGATGGCGCAGCCGGAGTCGTTGTGGCCGTGGAACTCGATGTCGCTGGCGACCAGACGGCGCAGGGTACTGACCAGGCGATAGACCTGGGTGGGCGTCGCCACGCCCACCGTGTCGGCAATGCCCAGGCGATCGACGACGCCCAGGCGGTCGACGGCCAGGTAGACGCGGAATAGGTCCGACTCGTCGCTGCGGAAGGAGTCCTCGGTGCTGAAGCGTAGCTCGACGTTGGGAGCCTGCTCGCGGATGAAAGCCAGCACCTCGGCGGCCAGGTCCACGATCTGGTCGATGGACTTACCGTGGCTGAACTGGCGCAGGTACGACGATGTACCGATGACCGTGTCGATGCCGTCGACGCCCGTGTCGAGGGCGCGCAGGGCATCCTCCTTGTGACAGCGGATGTGGGTCAGGATGCGCGTCTTGAGGCCCAGGCGGGCGATGGCGCGGGCGTCAGTCTCACTCATGGGAGAGGCCAGGGGCGAGGTCAGCTCGATATACTCGACGCCAAACTCGTCCAAAGCCTCGGCGATGCGTAGCTTCTGCTCGGTAGTGAAGTTGGCGCCGACAAACTGCTCGCCTTCGCGCAGGGTCGACTCGATGATGTTCCAGCGGTCGAGGGGCATACGGCCTCCGTAGTACAGACGTCAAGAAACAAAAGGCGGCTCCCGTTACCTACGTAGGAAGCCACCTTGCATCCTTCAACAAAAATGGCTCCCCATCTGGGAAGCCAGGCACGCGACGCGCTATGCCAGCCGATGCAGGCTACCCAGGCCAAGATAGCGGCGCTTTTTTAGCGTCGCGGGCAACGGCTTTGGCCTGGAGAGCGTCGAAAATACACATGCGCGCGACTCTTTCCGTCGAGTTGCCCGTAGTATAGCAGGCCCGCCATCCCCTGTCAAGCGGCAATAAGTGCGCTGCATCATGAGCTGCCACGGGGCAGAA
>JAHCIE010000326.1 GCA_026129385.1 Anaerolineae bacterium | reverse complement strand
CGCCGCGCCGCCATGCTCGCACCCGGCGGCCGCACCCAACCCGGCTCGTTTCGCGGCACGCTGCGCCGCATGCGCGATGCAGGCATTGGCCCCGATGACGCCCTGACCTGGCTGGCGCAGGTGCAGGTCATCCCCGTCTTCACTGCCCACCCCACCGAGGTGGCGCGGCGCACCGTGCTCTTCAAGCGGCGGCGCGTATCCGAGAACCTGGCCAGGCTCGACCGCCTCCCCTTGAGCGCGCCCGAGGCCGAGCAGCTTCAGACGGCTATGCTGGCCGACATTGCCGCCTTGTGGCAGTCCGACGAGGTGCGCCGCCGCCGCCCATCGGTGCGCGACGAGATTCAAATGGGTCTCGACTACTATCCGGTCTTATTCGACACCGTGCCGCGCCTCTACGAGGAGATCGCCGACGCCTTCCGCGAGGTCTACGGCGTCACCATGACCGCCCGCGACGTGCCCACCGTCGTCCGGTTCGGCTCGTGGATCGGCGGCGACCGCGACGGCAACCCCTTCGTCACGCCTGACGTGACCCGCGACGCCCTACAGCGGGCGCGGCAGGCGATTCTGGACCACCACATTCGCGCCCTCAATGAGTTAATCGAGCGCCTCAGCCCGTCGACGTATCAGGTCGATGTGTCCCTAGCGCTACGCCAGCGCGTCGACGACTTACCCCCGCTGCCGTCCTCGGTGCGCGCGCCCGCCTTCTCGCCCAGCGAGGTCTATCGGCACTTTCTTGTCCACATGCTATATCGACTCATGCAGACCCGCGACCAGGCGGCCGACGCCTACCCCGACGCGACGGCCTTCGCCGCCGATGTGCTGCTAATTCGCGACAGCCTGATGCACAACCGGGGCGAGCGTCTCGCCCACGACATCGTTGATCCGCTGCTGCGGCAACTCGACACCTTCGGCTTCCACCTGCACACCCTGGATATCCGCCAGCACGCCCGCGTCCACGCCCAGGCGGTGGCCGACCTGACCACCGGCGCGGCCCTGCATGGCGCCGACAGCGCGCTGCCCCCACCGCCCGCCCCCGACACCGAGATGCTGCTAGAGACGCTGGAAACCGTAGGCGACCTGAAACGCGCCTACCCCCCCACCGCCCTCCAGACCTACATCATCAGCGGCGCGACCTCAGCCGAGGATGTCAAGGCCGTGGCGTGGCTGTGCGAGTTGAGCGGCGTTCGCGTCGCCGGCCGCCCCGATGTGGGCGACCCCGGCCTGATGCCCGCCCCCCTCTTCGAGTCCATCGCCGACCTGCGGCACGCCGCCCACGTCTGCCGCCAGCTATGGACCGCCCCCGACTACCAGCGACTGCTGGACTCGTGGGGGCGGCGGCAGGAGGTCATGCTCGGCTACTCCGACTCCAACAAAGACGGCGGCATGCTCACCAGCACCTGGGAAATCTACAAGGCGCACCGCGCCCTGCACCAGGCCGCCGACGAGTGCGGTATCCAGCTACGCCTGTTCCACGGCCGCGGCGGGACGGTCGGGCGTGGCGGCGGCCCCACCCACCGCGCCATCGTCGCCCAGCCCGTGGGCGCGTTTCACGGCGCGCTGCGCATCACCGAGCAGGGTGAGGTACTCAACTGGAAATATTCGGAGCCAGTGCTGGCCGAGCGCAACCTGGACATCATGGTGGCATCGGCCCTAGAAGCCCTGACCCGCACCGGCAGCCCCAAGACGCCGCCGCGCCCCGAGTGGGAAGTCGCCCTGGAAAGCATGTCGGCCGCCGCCTTCGCCGTGTACCGCGCCCGCATCGCCGACGACCCCGACCTGCTAGCCTACTTCGAGGAGGCGACACCCATCGCCGAACTGGAATACGCCCGCATCGGCTCGCGACCCTCCCGGCGCTCGGCGCGGCGCGGCCTGGACGACCTGCGCGCCATCCCCTGGGTCTTCGGCTGGATGCAGAGCCGCTACCTGCTACCGGGCTGGTTCGGCGTCGGCACGGCGTTGGCGCACTTCGTGGCCGCCGACGCCACGCATCTGCCCATGCTGCGCCAGATGCTCGTCGGCTGGCCGCTGTTCGAGGACATCCTGCGCAACGTGGAGGGCGCGCTGGCAAAGGCGGACCTGACCATCGCTCGCCTGTACGCCGAGCTTGTCACCGACGAGGACCTTCGCCGTCGTGTGTACGCCATGCTCAGCGAAGAGTACCTGCGCACGCGCGAGATGCTGCTAGAGGTCGTGGAGCAGAAAGAGCTTCTGGAGAAGAACATCGTCCTGGCGCGTTCCATCCGCCTGCGCAACCCCTACGTCGATTCGATGAGCTTCATCCAGGTGGAGTTGCTGCGCCGCAAGCGCGCGGGCGAGGAGAGCGACGAGCTTAACTACGCCCTGGCGACCACCATCAACGGCATCGTCGCCGGCCTGCGCAACACCGGCTAGCCAGCACAACCAGGGCCGAAGGAGCAATGGCGGAGGACCGAGGACGAAGGACCGAGGACCAATAGGAAATCGCTCATCGGTCCTTGGTCCTTGGTCCTTCGTCTGCCTGCGCTCCACCGCCCGTCGGCAGCCACACCCGTAGCGTCGTCCCCTCGCCCGGCGCGCTCGCCACCTCGATGCGGCCGCCGTGGGCCTCGACAATCTCGCGCGCAATCGCCAGCCCCAGGCCGCTGCCACCGTCCCCCGCCCGCGCCCGGTCGCCGCGAAAGAAACGCTCGAAGACCCGCGCCTGCTCCTCGGCCGGGATGCCGGGGCCGCTGTCGCTCACGCTGACCGCCACCCCACCCGCCGCTGTCCCCGCTCGCAGCGTCACCCGCCCGCCGCGCGGCGTATACTTCAGCGCGTTGTCCAGCACGTTGGCTACCACCTGTTCCAGCCGCGCCGCGTCGCCCGTCACCGTGGGCAGCGCGGCGGGCAACTCCGTCTCGAAGGTCAACCCCGCCGCCGTAGCCCGCTCCCCCGCCAGCCGTCCCGCGCTGTGTAATAGCGACAGCACGTCAACCGGCGCGTGGGCCAGGGCGTCCACGCCGCCCTGCAGTCGCGCCAGCTCGATGAGTTGGGCGATGAGCCGCCGCATCCGTTCCGCCTCGGCGTGGATGATACCCCCTGCCCGCTGGTAGTCCGCGACGCCGTGCAGCGACCCGTCGGTCATGGCCTGGGCGAAGCCCTGGATAGACGTCAGCGGCGTCTTGAGGTCGTGGGAGACGTTGACCACGAAGTCGCGCTGCATGCGGTGGGCGCGGTCTACCTCGCGGCTCATGGTGTTGAAGGCCTGCCCCAGCCGCGCCACCTCGTCATCGCCATGCACGTCGATAGTCTGCGCATAGTCACCCCGCGCCATCGCCTCCGAGGCCCGCGTCATCTGCCGTAGCGGCCCGGTGATGGAACGCGCCAGCCACACCCCCAGCAAGCTCGTCAGCGCGAACGCCAGCAGTCCAATGAGCGCCAGCGGCCAGGCCACCACCGGCCACGCCGCCAGCTCGTTGACCGGCTGCGCCAGGCCCACGTAGGCGGGCACGCCGGGGCGCACCTCGGCGCTGGGCTGCGCGCCGCGCGGCATGGCGACGATGGCGTAGACCAGGGTACGCGGGCCAAGATCGATGCGGTTGACAGGGCCGACGGGCAGGCGGGGGATGATGGGGCGGCGACCAGGCGCGCCGGTGGGGGCGGGGGTAACGGCCGGGCGCGGCGGCAGATTGGTAAGGAACTGACCCTCCAGGTTCAGCGTCTCACCCGGCGGTCGCACGTGGGCAATCACCCGCCCATCAGCGTCCAGCCAGAACAGGTGCTGCGTGCCACCGATCTGGCTCTGCAACTGCGCCCGCACCTGGGTCAGGGGCCGTCCCAGGTCCAGCCACCACTCGATGCCGCGCGCGATCACCGTCGCCTCGCCATGCAAGAAGCGCTCAGCGGCGGCCACCTGGATCGCATTGACGACAGCCACCGTCGCCACGCCCGCGACCGTCAGCGACAGGGCGATGACCAGGGCGTAGGTGGCGATGAGTTTGGCTTCCAGCGTCTTGAACATAGGGCATCGAGTTTGACCATTTCGCCAAAGAGTAGCACCCTTCTGGCCGACACTCAAATGGCGCGATCCACGGCCCTCGCCGCGCTCCCGCCCATCATCCTGCCAGCTACGAGGAGACAACCATGCCTGATGTCCCCAGTGACCTGGCGATTGCCCAGGCCGCAACGTTGCGCCCCATCCAGGAGATCGCCGCGTCCATTGGCATTCGCGACGACGAGCTAGAGCCCTATGGCCGCTATGTCGGCAAGATTAGCCTGGATGTATTGAAGCGTCTCGCCGACCGCCCCAATGGCAAGTACATCGATGTGACGGCCATCACCCCGACGCCCCTCGGCGAGGGCAAGACCCTCACCACCGTCGGCCTGGGTCAGGCCCTAGGCTATTTTGGCCAGCGCGGCGCGATCGCCCTGCGCCTGCCGATCA
>JAHCIE010000325.1 GCA_026129385.1 Anaerolineae bacterium | reverse complement strand
GGAATGCGCCAGGTGGCTTCAAGCGTCCCTAGAGAATCGTAAACCTGAATTCGGGTCCACACCAGGGTGATGTCAGGCCGGTCGGGCGGCGAGACTTCGACGTCATCTAGCACATAGACCCGACCCTCCGCATCTACGGCAACATCACGCGGCTTATTCAGGTTGGTCGGCGCACCTATGATTCTTTGAAGGCTACCTCTGTCGTCAAGCATCACTACACGGTGGTTGTAGGGATCGGCGACATAGAGGTGGCCTGCATCGTCAAGGTCGAAGCCGTGCGGATAGGCAAAGACAGTCTGTGGGTACTCGGTGACAGGCGCGCACGGGGGATCGCTTTGGAACGTCTGTAGTACTGCCCCTTCAGGTGACAGTCTGAGCATCTGACACTGCCGACTGATTAACAGATTACCGGCTTTGTCCACCTTGAGAAAGCGAATGGCCCGAAAATCGCGGGATTGAGCCGTCTGACGGACGAAGACACCCTGCGGCGTGAATTGTTGCAGGCGGCCATCGCTGGCATCGTGCACCCAGATATGGCCCGTGGGGCTCCAGGCGATGGAGTAGGGACTGACCAGTTGCCCAGGCGCGTGGCCCTCGTCGCTGCCCCAGGCAGGGCTCACAAGTTGCCCTTGGGATGTGAAGCGCTGAATACGCATGGCGGTGGGATAGCCCGATCCAAAGCCACCTCCCTCACCATCCGAGATGTGGAGCAAGCCATTCGGCCCCTGTGCGATGCCTTGCGGGGTGAGGAACCCGCGCCACGTCTCGGTGACCTGCTGTCTATCACGCCATGCTCTCACAACAACTGTGTCGGCGTTCTGATCCGTTATGTATAAATTGCCGTCTTTGTCGACCTCGATGTCGGCAGGGTTGGTCAGCCGGAGGTCGTTCCATTGCGTCAGCAGTACTCCCTCGCTGCTGTACTTTTGAACTACTCCTCCGCCCATCCCGTCCTGCCCGACAAGATAGATCACATCTACTCCCAACTCGCGCTTGACCTTGAGTGACATAGCGAAGCCGATGAGGTTCTCGCTGATGGTGCGTCGCGACAAGCCATCGGGCGAGAGTTTTTGAATGCGAGGCCGTCGCCTAGCATCGCCCCCTGAACCATCCTCGACGTAGGGATTATCACTCACGTAGATGGAGCCATCTGAACCGATCCCAATACCTTGTGGATACCAAAATCCGCCCCATTGAGCGAGGGGAGTACCATCTGGAGTTAGCTTTTGAACCCGATGGTTGGCAGTGTCACTGACGTAGACATTCCCTGCCGCATCCAGCGCGATCCATTTTGGAACGTAGAACTCGCCTGGTCCATTGCCTAGGTTGCCGAAGGTCCGAAGCGGCCGGCCCTGGGAATCGAGAACCTGGATGCGATGGTTGCCGCGATCGACCACATAGAGATTGCCGGCTTGGTCGAAGGCCATACCCGTAGGTTGGTGGTTGAACACGCCCGGCGGTGGCTGGTGGGCCCATTGGCGCAGGAACTCGAAGCGCCAGGTCACGTTGGGCAGACCCTGTGCGGCGACTGGCACGGCGTTGGGCGACAGGAGGACGGCCAGCAGCAGCGCCAGGCTGCCGAAGCCCAGCAGGGCGAGGACGGCGGGGCGGACACGGGACATGGACAGGCTCCTTCACCGAGACAGGGCATGGTGGCCCCAATGACAGCGGTTGTCATCTACTGGAATAGACGCGCTGCCTCGGCCAGGGTGACGGTGGGGCGATTGCCACTCTTGGCAAGGACGCGACGCGGCGGTAGACGGGGGGGCGGATTGAGAGTATGCTTAGCCTCATAGGGAGATGGCGAGAGGGGTTGAAGCACCCGGACATGTCTTTCCCGGCCAGGATAAAGGAAAGGTCGGAGGGATCTATGGTAGTCAGACGCATTAGTTCCGCGCACACGTTGGACATCCCGGACGAGTTCCGCCACTTGTTCCTGCCGGGCCAGGAAGTTGCCATTAGCGCCGACGATGAAGGCCGTCTTGTCATCATCCCGGTTGAACAGCTACGTTCGCGTCTGCTTGAGACCTTTGGGATGTGGAGCGACCGGACGGATACGGCAAGGGATTGATTGACACTGACATCGTGATCGATCATTTCCACGGCCATACAGCGGCCCTGGATTACTTCGCCATGAACCTTGCGGCCGGAGAGGCGTTGGCGATTTCAGTCGTGACACTCACGGAAGTCCTGAGCGGGGTACGTTCGGGCGAGGAGAAACGTACCGAGAGCCTGCTCCAGCTCTTCACCATCCAGCAGGTGACGGAAGCAATAGCACGACAGGCAGGCGTTTACCTCCGTGAGTTTCGTCGTAGTCATCATCTCGAATTGGGCGACGCACTGATTGGGGCGACCGCATCCCAGTTAGGAGTAGCCCTTGTCACGCGCAACCTGAAGCACTATCCCATGACGGATATCCAGGTTGTCGTGCCCTATGAACGCGGACGGCGATAGTATGCGCACCCCCGACGCGATGAACGTTCTTCAACTGCGGGGCGTGGAGGGGGCGCGGGCGGCGACGGGGGTGGCGGTGGTCATCGACGTGCTGCGCGCTTTCACCTCGGCGGCCTACGCTTTTGCTGGTGGCGCGGAGCGCATCCTGCTCGTCGGCACGGTCGAGGAGGCCGAGGCCCTCCAGGCGCGCTACCCCGACGCCCTGCGCATGGGCGAGGTGGGCGGCCGCATCATCCCCGGCTTTGCCCTCAACAACTCGCCCAGCCACGTGCGCCGGGCGGACCTGCGCGGGCGCACCATGATTCAGCGCACCGGCGCGGGCACGCCGTGCGCGGTGGCGGCGACGGGCGCGGACGAGATTCTGCTCGCCAGTTTCGTCGTCGCGGGGGCGACGGCCCGCTACGCCCTGGGCCGCCGCGCATCGGCGGTCAGCCTGATTGCCACCGCCGCCTTCCAGCCGCCGCCCAACGAGGACGACGCCTGCGCGGGCTATCTGGCGCGGCTGCTGCGCGGCGAGTGGCCGGACGCGGCCCACGCCCTGGCGACGGCTCGCGCCGCCCCCACCACCAGGCTGTTCGTGGACCCTGACGAGCCGGACTTGCCGGCCGGCGACCTGGCGCTGGCCTTCGACATCGATCGCTTCGACTTCGCCATGCCTGTCGTGCGGGACGGCGACCTGCTCGTCGCGCGACGGGTGGACGGGCCGTGACAGGAGCGGCTGGGATGCGCGAGGCTCTGCCCAGGTGGTTCGTGTACCTCATGGCGACCGTCGCCGTCGTCTGGCTGTTCCAGCAGGCGTGGTATGCCGTCAGCATCCTGTACGAAGTCATCCTGCTATTTTTCCTGGCCTGGCTGCTCGGCTTCATCCTGGAGCCTCTTATTCGCCGCCTGGCTGCGGGCTTCGGTGGCTGGGGTGGACTGCCCCCTACCGCCGCCATCGTCATCGTCTACCTGACGCTTCTGGTTTTGCTCATCATTGGGCTGGTGGTGTTCATCCCCGCGGCTGCCCAGCAGATTGCCCTGGTCGTGCGCCAGCTGCCGTCGTGGGTCGCCCATATCCCTGACCAGACGACTGAGGTCGAGGCGGCGCTGGCGCGGCTGGGGTTGGAGGTGGATATCGCGCCCTACATTCGTCGCCTGGACCTGATGGCGACCCTGCAATCCTTCGGCGCGACGGTCACGGCTGAGCTATTCCGCCTGGTCACGGGCGTCGCCGGTGCGCTCACGGCTACCCTGCTGACGATGGTCATCAGCTTCTACATGTATCTCGACTCGCCGCGCATCCGGCGGCGTATCGAGCGTCTCGCCCCACCCACCTGGGCTGAGGAACTCACGTACCTCGATGCCGTGGTGGATCGTGTCTTCGGCGGCTACCTGCGCAGCCAACTGGCGATGGCGGGCCTGACGGCGGTGGGCACACTGCTGGTGATGGTCGTTGCCCAGTTGCCCTTCGCCCTGGCCGTCAGCCTGATTGCCGGGCTGTTGATGCTCATCCCCTATCTTGGCCCGCTGATCGCCTTCAGCATTCCTGTCATCATCGGCTGGCAGCGTTCGCCCTTCACCGCCCTGGTGCTTGCCATTGCCCTGCTTTTGGTTCACCAGACCATCTCTCGTATCATTATGCCCCGCATCGTGAGCTACACGACGGGCCTGCCGGCCGTGTTGGTCCTGGCGGGAATGCTGACGGGGGTGCGCCTGGCCGGGCTGTGGGGGGCCATCTTCGGCGCGCCGATCGTGGGCATCCTGTACACGATGGTAGTCTATGTCTACGAGCGCCGCGTGCTGCGTCGCAGTCCCGAAGAGACCGCCGATGCCATCGAGAATCTTCCCCCATACTGACTCGTTTCTTCCCGGCATCGTCACAGAGCGTATCTTAATGTGAAGGCTGTACGTCTTATTTCTTGCAGTGCATATCGTTAGCCAGACCTGAGCCGTATGTCAGTCAGGGACA
>JAHCIE010000324.1 GCA_026129385.1 Anaerolineae bacterium | reverse complement strand
CGTCGCCTTCTGACGCCCCTTCCAGCCGTAGTAGCCCTCATTGATCTGATTGGCTGCCCAGCTCAACTGACGGTACAGGCGCGGGCGCGCCGCGTCCACCCGGCCGGCCGGGTAGGTGCGGTCTGGCTCGCCGGGCGACGGGTTGCTCAGCCAGTTGCCGCCGACCTCGATGAGGGCCAGCAGGATGCGCGGCGAGACGCTCATCTTTGTCGCGACCAGTTGCACGATCTCTGGCCCCGTCAGTTCCTGCCCGTCCACCGTCTCCTTGTAGGCCTTGAGGTAGCCAGGCTGCGCCTCGGCGAAGCGCGCGACGTCGAAGTCGGCGGCGCTCGGCCCATAGACCACCTCGCCATCCGGCAGAATCTTCTCGCCCGACGCCACGACCTCCACCGCCTCCGGAATCCGCAACTCCTGGCCAATGCGCAGCTTGTTGGGGTCGGTGATGCCGTTGTACTTGACCAGATCAGCCATCGACATGCCAACCTTGGCAGCGATGCCGCTGAGGGTGTCGCCGGGCTTGACCGTGTAGGTCGTGTAGGCCTGACGGGGAGCGTCGGGGGTGGCCGTCGCGTTTTCGAGGCTTGCGCCCGCCGCGTCAGGGCGCGGGCTGGTCTGGCCGATGCGCGCCGTTGCCACAGCCGAGGGCGTCGCCGCGCGAGCTGCCGCCGACGCGGAGGTAGCCGCCCCCGACGACAGCGCGGCGGGTTGGGCCGGCGTAGCGGCGCCGGGCGGCGCGGGCAGATTCTCGCGGCAGCCGCTGAGAGCCAGGAGGAGGAAGAATGCTACAGTGAACCGAGTCATAGTCTAGGCATGCTCCCGGTGCGCCAGGGCCGCGCTGATGCGGCTAAGGCCCGTCTGGAGGAAGTCGGGATCGCTGCCAAAGCCGAGACGAAGCGTTCCCTCGACACCAAAATGGACGCCCGGCACGACCAGCACGCTTTGCTCGCGACGCAACCGCTCGGCAAGCGCTTCGGAGGGTAGCCCGTCGAGGCCAGGCCCACCATAGCGCAGGGTGACGATGGCCCCGGCGGCGGGCGGCGTCCAGGTGAACAGCGCCGCCTCGGTCGCCCAGTGCGCCACGATGGGGTAGTTGGCGCGGATGATGCCGCGTGTGCGGGCGAGGATGTCCGGCCGTCGGGTCGGGTCCAGGGCGACAGTAGCGATATAGTCGCTGAGGGCGCTGGGAGCGATAGAGGTATAGTCGTGGTAGGCCCACAGGCGGTCAGCCCACTCGGCGGGCGCGACGACCCAGCCAATGCGCAGCCCCGGCAGGCCGTACGCCTTCGACAGCCCCGCCGTGACCAGCAGGCGGTCGTAGCTACCCCAGAAAGTGGCCGTTTCCACGTCGGTGTCGCGCTCCGCGCCGCGATAGATCTCGTCGGCCAGGAGCCACGCCCCAACCCGGTCGGCGGCCGCTACCAGCGCGGCGCGGTCAGTGTCGCTCAGTACCATACCCGTGGGGTTGTTGGGGTTGCACACAGCGATGAGCTTCGTGCGCGGCCCCACTAACTCATCGAGGGCTGCGTGGTCCAGCGCCCACCCTCGTTCCTCGACCAGAGCCAGCGGCCGCACCGTCGCGCCCAGCGTACGCACCAGGCCGTCAAGCTGCATGTAGTTGGGGGCCATGACGACGGCCTCGTCGCCGGGCGCGAGGAGCGCCCAGGTCGCGACGAAGTTGGCCTCCGAGCCGCCGTTGGTCACCAGGATGTTGGCGGCCGTCGCGCCGGGGTACAGGGCGGCGATGGTCGCGCGCAGGCCAGGCGTGCCGTTGGTCTGGGGATAGCCCAGGGGGGCGGCCGCCAGATCGGACAGGCCGGCCGCGTCGAGTACCTCGTCCAGACGCAAAGGGTGAACGCCGCTCTCGCTCAGGTTAAGCTCGACCTGATTCTCCCACACCGACTGCCAGCGTTCCAGGGTAAACGGCCAGAGGCGCACGATGTCTCCTCGTCTACAGGCGGTCCAGGATAAGCCGGCGGGCGGCCTCGATCAGCTCGCGCTCCTCGTCGTCGGCCGCCTCCTGGGCCAGGGATGCGGCGATGGCCTCGATTTCCTCGCGGGGGCTGACGCGCTCGCCGCCAGCCCCGACGGGCATTTGCCGCCGCTGGGTCAGGTACACCAGGCGTGTATCGAGATTGAAGAAGAAGTTACTCTCTGCGCCCAACGCGCGCAGCTCAGCCCAGCGCATGGCCCGGTAGCCGTCCATGTCCAGCGGGCCTTCGAGTCGCAACTGATACATCTGGTCGGGGTGGGAGCGGGCATTGATGTGATCGCGCAACGCCGCCGTCGCATCGGGCGGCTGGTCAGTCGTCTTCAGCACATCACGCTGCATGGGTTGAGGATGGGTATCATGGTGGCGCACGGCCACGCCCTTCGGCCCCAGGCTGACCTCGACAAAGCCGACCTCGACAGCGCGCTCGCCGAAGCTCATGCGTTCCGTCGGCCCCGAGTACACCACCTTCACGTCCCCGATGTCCATCACCTTGCGCTCGTGGACGTGGCCGAGCAGCAGCAGGTCCACCCCGCGCAGGCTGGCGATGCGGGCCTTGCTGAGAATCGGTTCCGCCACGTCGCCCGGCAGCATCCCCTCCACGGCGTAGTGCAGCATCAGCACGGCAAAATCGGCGTCAGCGGGCGGCTCCAGGTCGGCGACGCCGGCCAGGGGATCGCCATCGGCCTCGACGCGCGGGTCGAAGGGCAGGCCGCCGATAGCGACACGGGTTCCCCGGATGTCGTGGCTATACCACTCAACGGTCGTTACCCGGTCGAAGACATGCGCCATACCCGCCTCAGCATACAGGCGCTGGGGCGTCGATCCATCGGCCCGCGACCTGGGGACATCGTGGTTGCCGCCGATCAGGTGAATGGGGATGCCCGCCTCGTTCAGCCGCCGCAGTTGCCGCGCGACGGCGATGAGATCGGCCGGGCGGGGGGTGTACGTATCGAACAAGTCGCCGCCGTGCAGATACAGGTCGGCGCCGCTCTCCAGGGCAAAGTCGACCGTCTCGGTCCAGGCTCGGCGCAGCCGCTCGCGGCGACGCATGATCTGGTCGGCGGTCATCAGCCGGTACGATTTGCTCAGGTGATTGTCAGCCGTGAAGACGAGTCGAACCATGCAACCCCTCGCGGGCTAGGCCTCCGGCTTGGTGGCAAGCTTTGCCTTGTGCCTGGCGGCCGCCTTCGGCCGCGGGGGCACAATCTCATGGTGCGGGACGCTCTCATCCAGCTTCGCAATCACCGCGTCGGTATACTCATCGATCGACGCCGTACCGCCCAGGTCGCGGGTCACGTGCTGATGCTCGGCGATGACGTCGAAGATCGCCTTTTCCAGGCGGGCCGCAATATCCAGCTTGCCCAGGTGGCGCAGCATCATCACGCCCGACAGCATCACCGCCGTCGGATTGGCGATGCCCTTGCCCGCGATGTCGGGCGCACTGCCGTGGACGGCCTCGAAGACGGCCGCCTTCTCGCCGATATTGCCGCTGGGTGTCAGGCCCAGGCCGCCGACCAGCCCCGACGCCAGGTCGGAGATAATATCGCCGTACAGGTTTTCCATCACCAGCACGTCGAAGGTTTCGGGCCGCATGACGAGGTGCATCGACATGGCGTCGACGATGACCTCATCGTAGGCGATATCCGGGTATTCCTTGGCGACCTTGCGGGTACATTCCAGGAACAGGCCGTCACTCAGCTTCATAATGTTGGCCTTGTGAACGGACGTCACCCGGTGGCGATGCTCTCGCCGCGCCAACTCGAAGGCATAGTGGCCGATGCGTGTGGACGCCTTCTCGGTGATGATCTTGAGGCTCTCGACCACGCCCGGCACCACCACGTGCTCGAGCCCGGCGTACAGGTCCTCGGTGTTCTCGCGGACGATGACGAAGTCGAGGCCCTGGCGCGTGTCGGGCGCGGGCAAGGAGCGCGTAGGGCGAATGTTGGCGTACAGGTCGAAGGTCTTGCGCAGGGCCAGGATAGGACTGCGGTAGCCCGCCACCTTTGACATGGGCGACTGGGTCGCGCCGAACAGGGCGACGCCACACGCCTGAATCGCCTCGACGGTCGCGGGCGGCAGCGCATCACCGGTGCGCTCAAAGCAGGCCCAACCCGCGTCGGCCCAGACGAACTCGATGGGCAGGCCCGTGGCCCCTAAGACCTCGGCAGCGGCGGGAATCACCTCCTGGCCGACGCCGTCGCCCGGTATCAGGCAGACGGAATATGTCATACGCTACTTTCTCCCTCTCCCTCTGGGAGAGGGGCGGGGTGAGGGTCCCGTGGGGTCCAGGTGCGGCCCATGTTGACGGCTATCTTATCCTCGATGGCTTGCGCCAGGTCCACCCCCACCAGGTCGGCCAACTGGAACAGATACATGGCGACATCGGCCAGTTCCTCGGCCAGAGCGTCGGGCTGGAAGGTT
>JAHCIE010000323.1 GCA_026129385.1 Anaerolineae bacterium | reverse complement strand
GTTGGTGATTCTCGCCATCGGCGCGCTCAGCTGGATGCTCGTTCATCGCGACACCCCGTCCACAGTGGGCCAGGCGGTTGAGGCCCTGCCCTCCCCGGCCGTCGTGCGTGCCGCTACCCCCACGGCGGCGAATACCTTTGTCGCCGTGGCGGTCCCACTGGCAAGTATTCCCCCACCGCCCGGTCGACAGCCTCGCGATACCAACACCGTGACGCCAGGGCCACCGCCGGCCATAGCAACGGCCGCCCTTCTCGCCAACACCACTATGGCCACCGGCACCCCCCCCAGGCCATCGCCCGGCACGGCCGCTGCCAACCCTGCGGTGGTTCGTCCCAACGGGCCAATCATCCGCGCTGCACCTATCGCCGGGGGCGGGGTAACGAGCGTGGACGATCTGCGCCAGCGACTGCTGGCAGGCGGCGCTCAGCCTGCACCGCTGGACACACCCGTCTACGGCGGCTCAAACTGGGGCGGCCCGCAGGACCTGAGCGGCAGCCTGTGGACTGGCTGGGATGCCTCCTACCTCTACTTGCTGGTCAAAGTTACCGACGACATCTTCGTCCAGGAATCGTCGGGCATCCTGCTCTATCAGGGCGACAGCGTCGAACTACAATTCGACAGTGACCTGGCCGGCGACTTCACCAGCCGGGTCTATAACGACGACGATTGGCAAATTGGGCTATCACCGGGCAACCTACTCAGCCCCAGCCCCTCGTGGCAGTGGTGGAGCTACCGAGGCGTGCCCGGTCCCGGCGCCATCCAGATGGCCGCCGTTCGCGACAGCGACGGCTACACCCTGGCGGCCGCCGTTCCCTGGACCATGTTGCGCGTCGAGCCGCAACCAGGGGCCACGTTCGGGTTCGCCGTCAACGTCAATGACAACGACACGCCAGGCACGCTGGAACAAAAGAGCATGGTCTCCACCTCGCCGGTCCGTCAGCTGAACGACCCGACCAGTTGGGGAACATTGCAACTCGCTGAGCCACGGCGATGATCTGCCCAGAGTGTGGCGCGGAGAACAGCGCCAGCCGCAACTTTTGCTACGTATGCGCCGCCGCGCTGGCCAGCCCGCTGGGCCAGCCGACCGCCTCGCCCGCGCCCCAGCCGGTGGCCGGCGCGGCATCGACGACGGCCACCTACCTACCCCCGACAGCAGCCCCGCCGGCCCAGCGCTCGATACCCTGGTTCTGGGTAGCCCTGGCCGTCGGCCTGGCCCTGGTCGCCGTGGTAGGCGGCTGGCAATTCGTCAGCGCTCGCATCGTCCCCGCTCCAAGCGCCGCACCTGCGGCCGCAAAGCCGAGCGCCCCGGCCAGAGCCACCGCCACCACCACGCCACGGCAACGGCCCAACGGCTCGTTGTTCGTGCCCCGCGCTACCCGCCCGCCCGATATCGACGGCCGCTTGAGCGGCGAGTGGGCCGGCGACGGCTACGCGGTCGCCAACGTGGTCTTCGGCAAGGATAAGTGGTCTGGCCCCGATGACCTGAATGGGCGACTGTGGTTCGCCTGGGACGACGAGAATTTCTACCTCGCCTCGGCGGTCGTTGACGACGTATTCAGTCAACCCAGTCGCGGCGACACCCTATATCTGGGCGACAGCGTTGAGATTCAGTGGGATGTGGACCTGGAAGGGGACTTCGACACGAACGAGTTCAACGCCGACGACTGGCATATCGGCCTATCGCCCGGCGACTTCAAGGGAACACCGCCCGAAGCGTATGTCTGGACGCCGCGCCCCATGACCGGCGCAGCGGCGGGCATCCGCAGCGCCGCCCAGCGGGTCACCCTCGGCGATGGCCGACAGGGCTATACCATCGAGGCAGCCATTCCGTGGCGACTGCTGAACATCGAGCCACGCGGCAATCAGATAACCGGCTTCACTTTCTCGATCAGCGATACTGACTCGCCTGCGCCTGCCCAGGATACGCTGGTGTCAACGTCGGCGCAGCGCGAGTGGCACCGACCAAAGACCTTCAACAATCTGATCCTGCAACCCTAACACACCCGCCAGGAGGTGTTTCTCATGCGCAAGGGGCGCACTGTACTCCAGGCCAAACGCTATGGCACATCAACATGCACTGCCGACGTGCCGCTGTCCATTGTGGCGCGGCGTATGGACGATGATGACATCAGTAGCGTCGTCGTCGTTGATGACCAGGGCTATCTAGTCGGCATCATTACTCGCACGGACCTACTGAGGGCGATGATGGACGGTGAGGACTGGGGCGCGCACCCGGTCGCGGACTACATGTCGGAGCAGGTGGTCACAGTTGCACCGACGACACTGATCGTAGACGTGGCCGAGCTGCTGCTCAAGCACCATATTCATCGCGCCGTCGTCGTCGAGGAGCAAGACGGCAAGGCCCGCCCACTTGCCGTCGTCTCCGCATCTGACCTCGTCTATCATATGGTCAAAGACGTCCAGTAGCCACCCGAATCCAACCCATACAGAGGAAGCATGGAGTTCAAGAACTACATCGACGGCCGCTGGGTCGAGTCGGCCACGGCGCGACGATTCGATACCCTCAACCCGGCCACCGGCCAGCCCATCGGTACTGCGCCAGACTCGGATGAGCGAGACATCGACGCCGCCGTGGCCGCTGCCGCGCACGCCTATCGACCCTGGCGCTTAACCCCCGCACCGCGCCGGGGCGAGATTCTCTACGAGATCGGACGCATCCTGCGCGAGCGCAAAGAGGACCTATCGCGCTTCCTCACCACCGAAATGGGCAAGGTGCTGCCAGAGGCGCGTGGCGATGTCCAGGAAGCCATCGACATGGCCTTCTACATGGCGGGCGAGGGGCGGCGACTCTTCGGCGTCACGGTACCCAGCGAGTTACCCAATAAGTTTGCCCTGGCTATTCGCGACTCCGTCGGCGTTGTCGGCGTCATCACCCCGTGGAACTTCCCCGTTGCCATCCCATCCTGGAAGGTCTTCCCGGCCATCATGGCTGGCAACACGGTGGTGTTCAAGCCATCGGGCGACACGCCCGGCCTGGCGACGAAATTCGTCGAGGCGCTCATCGACGCCGGGCTACCGCCGGGCGTGGTCAACCTGGTGCACGGGCCCGGCGCGGCGGTTGGTGAGGCGCTGGTCAGCCACCCGCAGGTGAAGGTCGTATCGTTCACCGGCTCCACCCACGTCGGCCGCCAGGTGGCCGAGCGCGCCGGTCGCCTCAACAAAAAGGTTCACCTGGAAATGGGTGGCAAGAACGCCATCATTGTTCTCGACGACGCCGACCTGGACCTCGCGACCGAGGGTATATTGTGGAGCGCGTTCGGCACGAGCGGCCAGCGCTGCACGGCGGCCAGCCGCGTCATTGTCCAGCGGGATGTCAAGGACGCACTCACCCAGCGGCTGGTCGAGCGGGCGAGCGCGCTGCGTCTGGGCGATGGGCTACTGGACACGACGGATGTCGGCCCCATCATCAATCAGCGCCAGCTGACCAAGATTCACAGCTATACCGAGATTGGGCGCGGTGAGGGCGCGGCCGTGCTGACCGGCGGCGAGGTGTGGGCCAATGGCGGCGGTTTCTTCTACCAGCCGACCATCTTCGATCAGGTTACGCCGACGATGCGGGTCTTCCAGGAAGAGATCTTCGGCCCCTGCACATCGCTGGTGTCGGTGGACTCCTTCGAGGAGGCCATCGCCGCTAACAACAGCGTCCAGTACGGGCTGTCCAGCTCCCTGTATACCCGGGACGTCAACAAGGCCTTCCAGGCGATCCGCGACTTCGACACGGGCCTGGTATACATCAACCACGGGACCATCGGCGCGGAGATTCAACTACCCTTCGGCGGGACGAAGGGCACCGGCAACGGTCACCGCGAGGCAGGAATCGCGGGCATCGACGTCTTCACGGAGTGGAAGTCCGTCTACATCGACTACAGCGGCCGGCTCCAGCGCGCCCAGATCGACACCGACAAGCTCACCGGCGCCAACTGACCGCTGGTGGCCCCTAGGGATTCGCGCGCACCGCGCCGAGCTAAACCTCGGCGCGGTGCAGGGCGTAGGAGCAGGCCCCCGTATCATCTAGCTACATATGGTATCAGGCCAGGACAGGGGCTTCGGGGGAATCGGCGGGCGAAGGCTCGGTCACGACGAAGCGGCAGCAATCATCCCCAGCAGGGGCATGCTTGACCCGCTCCAGGGACTGACCGAGCAATCCTTCCATGAGGGCGTGGTCCAGCTCGCAGACCTCAGGATGCTGGGCGGCGACGTGGCGATAGGCGCAGTTACAGACCTCAACGGCGGCTTGCTGACCGTCACCCATGCGCACGCGGAAGCCTTCGGCCGCCATGATATCCTCGACAGCCACCAACCGCTCAGTGAAAGGCTTGTCGGCAACCTCGTCGGCGTGAGAGGCAGCCAGATCACCCGCGACGGACTGCAAGATCGCGCGCGCCTCGGCGACGCCGTACTGCTCTTTGA
>JAHCIE010000322.1 GCA_026129385.1 Anaerolineae bacterium | reverse complement strand
CTCGGTGTACAGGCGCGCTCTTCCACTCGAACATCTCGTTGTCTAGCGTTGACCGAAGCCAGTAGCGGAAGGCTTGAGCCGAGACATAAGGGTAGATCTGGCCTCCCGACCGCAGTACCTTCACGGCGACCTTGTTCCCATACTGTTCATCTGGGATGCTGCCCTGGTTGTTCAGAGCCGATGCGGGTGCATCAATCAACAGTAACCCAGTGACGAAAGACATGATATATTCCTCCTGTAAGCAGTGTTCGGCGTGTTACGCCTGACCCTCTTCTACCTTATCCTCGTTCTCATCGATATCTGAGGCAAATTCGGAGAGTGTGTCAAGCTGCCCAAGTTCGTAGAGACGCTCAACCATACGGATCATCACCAAGTCTCGGGCAAGCCGCCAGTCGGAGCGAGCCTCTTCCTCTGCTAACTCGAACACCTCAATATAGGGGTCGAAGCCAATTAGCGGAGGGAGACCTTGCTGGATTTCTCTGCGATTCGCTCGCAACAGCACTGTGCGGAAGACAGCGTATCTGTTGGTGCCGAAATTCGTCTCAAAGAACCTGTCTCGCCCTCTATGGAGATACTCCGCCAAACGATCTCCCATCTGGCGGATCTGTTGGATGCGATCCTTCGTCATGTTCATTACCCTCCTGAGGAAACTTGTTATGAGTTCCCATGAGACTAAGTGAGGCTTGCCCTCGACAACACCAAATCGAAAGCTATGGAGCGCCGGCAATAAGAAATACCGGCGAACAAACCTTGGGGCTTTGTCAGGCAACTGGAATAGATCCTCATAAACCGAGTTCCACGTCGTCTTCCTACCTCCTTTCTTAGGTAGAGGGACTTCTGCGCGCTGGACAATGGCTTGCCACTGGGGATAATTATCCTGTCTCCGCATATCGCGCAGAAAGCCCATGATCTCAAGCGGCAGATAGTAGATATTGAGGTCCACGCCCTGCCCGCTGTTGCTGAGGTGATAGGCCGTCAGCGAAAAGGGTTGCTCTTCGCGGCGAGCCTCGCTCTGCATGCGGTCAGCCGTGAGCAGAGTTTCGATGAGCAAGGTGCGGTGTGAACGGGCTGACTCAGGCATCTTGGTGCTACCCGTCTCCTGGGCTAATAACACCGCTCGCCGGTTCGCTTCGAGGAAGCGGTCCGCAAAGTGGAGGGTCAGGTCCGGGTTATCGGAGTGGACAGCCAGCAGCCGCCCACCGCACTTGGCGCAGCCCAGGGGGAAGGCCTGGATTGCCAGCATTGCCTCGCCCGACACGGGTAGGCCCGCGTCACCGTAGGGGTGGAAGTTGATAACATCCTCCCCCGTCAGCAACGGAATATGCTGGCGAAAGGCGCGCCCAGCAGGCAGCCCCTCTTTATCGCCAAAGGCGATGGCTACGGCGGGTTGGCCGGTGAACACGCAGCGTTCCTCCTGGGTAGGCGTGTCGGCGCGATAACTCCGCACCACGCGCTCGGCGTAGGCAAGGCGCCGCTCCGGCTGCTTCTCAAACGCTGGCTGTGTGAAACCCGAATTGGGGAAGGCCACCGTCAGGAACGACTTGAGCGGCTGGCGCGTATACTGCTCGGTGATGTAGTCGGCGACGCGCTCCAAGTCGGCCTCCGTCAAGGTCGTCGGGTCGCGCTTGCCGACGAAGGCGAGAATCGTGGCGATACCAATGTCCACCAAAGGATGGCCGGTGTAGTCAATCATTGCGTGTCCTCCTCACGATACAGGACAAGGCTCTGCTCCAACTCAGCTTTCATCTCCCGGCGCAGGCTGGCGGGGGCTTCGACGATGACTTGCGGCCCCCACGAGCGTATCCACCACTTCATCTCTAGCGGGTGGGCGATCCAGACCCGATACAGACAGCCGCCGTCGGGGAGCGGCTCTACAATCTCGTCGCTGTGCCACACTGTCTCCCGCAGCCGCCGCGCCGCCGAGGGCAGGAAGCGCAGCCGCACCTCCTGGGTCTGCTCGCCGAACATCACCCCCCACGCCGTCTCCAACAGGGTCGTGGCGTCGAAGTCTCCGGGCACGGTGAACGGCTCGGTCGTCAGCTCCGCCCAGCGCACCCGCTCCAGCTTCAGCGTCTTGACCGCCTCGAACCACGTCAGGTAGCCGATGGCGTACGTCCCCGACCGGTTGCGCGACGGTTCGACGAAGTAGGGCGAGAACAGGTACTCGTGGGTGTGCAGGCTACGCGCCGCCTGATAGGCGATGCGTACCTTGCGCTGGTCCGCCCAGCCGCGCGTGATCACCTCGAGTGTCCGCAGATAGACCGGGTCAGCCTCCCGCGCCGTGTCATCCATGACGTTGGCGGCGGTCTTCAGGTGCTGACTGATGGCTGGCGCCAGGCGTTCCAGGGAGAGGCCCAGCTTGCGCAGGGCCGAGGCGGCGTGAGGGTTGTGCCTGTCGCCCCACGTCGCCATCAGCCGCGCCGCGATGTGGACGGCCATTGCCTCATGCAGGGTGAAGCGCACCTGGGTCAGGTACGTTTCGCGGTCGATGGTCAGGCGACCGTCCTCGGTCTCGTAGACACCGAACCGCTCGGTGAGGTCGGGCAGGTCGCGCTGGATGACCCAACGCTGAACGCCGACGCGGCGGGCAATGTCGGCCTTGCGGAGGGGCTGAGGCGCGTGGTCCAGGAGCAGGGCCTCGATCTGCATAAGCCGTGCGGCCTTCGTGCTGGCTCGTTCCATCATGTGTCTGTCCTCTGCAACGCTGTGGTAGCTCTACGCCACATGGTACCACATGGCCCACCGCCATAGCGCAAAGCAGTGGGGCCAAAGTGAGCTAATCTAGCGGCGGCGGCCGAAGAAGCTCAGACGACCGTGGTCGTCCTCGGCCAGCAGCACGCCCCGCGCCTCCACCTCGGGCAGCGCCCGCGCCACCGTCGATGCGGGCACGCCCAACATCTCGGCCAGCCCGTTCGCCGTCACGTTGGTCTGCTCCTGGGCGAGCCGGGCAATCGCGTCCACCAGGGTCTCGCTCGTTCGTCGTGCCATCGTTGCCTCCTGTGCGCTGAGTTTTGCCCAGCGTACAGGAGGCGTGTTGCAGGTACGACAACAAACGGAGACGAAGCCGAGAAATCGGCTAATGACTGCGAATGTCTGCTAGGTTGTCTGGCGGTGGAAGCGAGTCAATATCTAGAACGCAGTTGAGCGGCGCGGGTTACGACGGGGATACCGGCAAGCTAGTCCAGAAGAGACTTGGGGGAATTGTGCGGCATGCGCTTAGAGAGCATCGGCCGGTTTGATCAGACGCTTCCAAGTTGCTGAATGTCAAGCGCCACTATGCTGCATGCCTTCCCGTCGCGTTGTAAGCGCCCGCGCACCACGAGCATCGCCGCGTCCAGGTCGGCTTTGCGGCGCTCGTAGCGGTCAGGGCGGAGGATGAGGTTGACCAGGCCGGTCTCGTCTTCGAGGGTGAGGAAGACGTGGCCTTTCGCCGTCGGGGGCCGCTGACGGACGACCGCTTGGCCGGCCACGCGCACCACCTCGCCGTCGCGGTATCGGGCGAGATCGGCGCAGGTGAGAACGCCCTCTGCCTGGAGCTGCGGCCGGTACAGGCGCATCGGGTGGTCGCCCGGCGCCATCCCCAATAGCTCCAGCTCCCAGCCCATGACCTCGGCCTCGGTCAGGTCGGGCAGCACAGCCGGCTCGACGACGGTATCCAGATCCAGCGCCTCCTCGCGGTAGTCGAGGGCGCCCAGCTCCCACAGCAGCCCACGCCTTCCCGCTTCCCCCCCACACAGCTCGTCCATGGCCCCGCTGCGGATGAGCGTCTCGACCAGGCTACGCGGTAGGCGTGTCCGTCGGCACACGTCAACCAGGCTGACGAAGGGCGTCTCGCCCCGCGCCGTCAGGAGGCGTTGCTGCGCGGCGGGACCGAAGCCGTGCAGGTAGCGCAGGCCCAGGCGAACGGCGTTGCCCTCGATGCCGCACGTCTCGCCGCTGCGGTTGACGTCGGGGTGCAGGATAGGGACGCCGTGGCGTTGGGCGTCGCCCATGACGACGGCGGGCGAGTAGAAACCCATCGGCTGCTGGTTCAGCAGGGCGCAGGTGAACTCGACCGGGTGGTAGACCTTGAGCCATAGGGACTGATAAGCCAGGTGGGCGAAGGCCGCCGCGTGGCTCTTGCAGAAGCCGTAGGAGGCGAAGCCCGCCAGTTGGTCGAAGACCGTGTTGGCCACTCCCTCGTCCAGGCCGTTCGCCTGCGCACCGTCCACAAACCGCTCCCGTAGCCGCGCCATCTCAGCGTGGGACCGATGGCGAGACATGGCCCGCCGCAACTGGTCCGCCTCGCCCCCTGAGAAGTCCGCCGCCACCATTGCCACCCGCAGCACCTGCTCCTGGAACAGGATCACCCCCAGCGTCTCCTTCAAGACCGACTCCAGGCAGGGATGGGGATAGGTCACCGGCTCCAGGCCCAACCGCCGCCGCAGGTAGGGGTGGACCATGCC